>NZ_JCAXEJ010000005.1:0-272679 GCF_059759005.1 Paenarthrobacter sp. GQ52 | reverse complement strand
GCGCTGGGCAAGATCAAAAGCCACAGCAACCCGCGCCTGCAAAGCCGTGATAGCCGACTTCATCTCCTCCAAAACCCGCAACTGCTCGATCAGGTCCCCACTCACGGAGCCGGCCGGAACCGCGCCGGGCTGAGGCACGCCTCGGGATGTGGCAAGAAGAGGCGCAGCGGACACCGCTGTCTTCGTTTGCCTTTCCCGGATCTGCTTCATGTCCCTACTCTCGCAGGAGGCACTGACATTATTAGACGCTTCATCCGCGACGGAGTTGAACCATCCCGCCCTTTTCCGCGTCTTCACATCAGGGGAGGATAAGTGCCATCTTCGGGAGGTTCACCATGGTGCAGCTGGAGAAATTCGAAAAGTACTTGATCGAAGAGTTCTACGACGACTTCCGGTCGGGGGACATGTCGCATAAGACATTCACCAGGCGGGTGGCGTTCATCATGGGAAGCATGACTGCGGCCGCGGCAGCCATGACTTTGGTGGGCTGTACACCGGACGAGGTTCCTCAAACCACCGACCCCATGCCCACGCCTTCACCGACATCCGAGGCGGCAAGAACAGGGACCGCGACTACTGCAGTTCCCAACGCCAAGAGTCCGTTATCTGTCCCGGAAGGTGCTGCGGGCCTGACGACGGCAACAGTGACGTTCCCCGCAAACGGGACGGAAATCAGCGCGTACCTGGCCAGGCCCGAGGGGAGCCAAAAGGGTCCCGGCGTCTTGATCTGCCACGAAAACCGCGGGCTCACGCAGCACATCCAGGACGTTGCCCGACGTTTCGCCAAGGAAGGGTACGCGGCGCTGGCGCTGGACCTCCTCAGCAGGGAGGGCGGCACCGCGAATATGGATCCGGACGCTGTCCCCGGCGCTCTGACGCAGGCGGGCGCCCAAAGGCACGTGGACGATTTCAAAGCAGCCTTGGAGTACATCAACGGCCAGGATTTCGTCGAAGAGGGCCGGATCGCCATGGTGGGTTTCTGCTTCGGTGGCGGCATCACATGGCAGGCAAGCACCGAGATCCAAGGACTCAAAGCAACATCCGCATTCTACGGTCCCGCGCCGGACCTGGCCAAGGTGCCCACCATCAAGCCGGCGGTCCTTGGCGTCTACGCGGAGAACGATGCACGTATCACCGGGGCAATGCCCCAGCTGCAGGCAGCCTTGGATGCCTCAGCGGTCAAGCACCAGCTCAAGGTGTACCCCGGCGTGGACCACGCGTTCCACAATGACACGGGCGAGCGCTACGTGGAGGCTCAGGCAACTGCTGCCTGGAACGACACCCTGGCTTGGTTCAAGGACAACGTCTGAACACCCCTAGCCCTGCAAACGCGCAGCCTCGCTCGCCAGCTCGGCCTCCAAGGTCTCGATACTCGGCAGGCTCGCCACCAACTCATCGGGCAAGGAGTCAGCAACGGAGGTTTTCCACTCCGCGATGCCCACAGGAGCGTTGAATCCACGCAGTGCGTACTCGGCCACCACGCTGTTCTTCTCCTTGCACAACAGCAGGCCGATGGTGGGCTTGTCGTCGGGATGCGCCATGAGGTCGTCCACGGCCGCCATATACATACCCAATTGCCCGAGGAACCCAGGTTCGAACTTCACGGCCTTGAGTTCGATGACCATGTAGCAGCGCAACTTCAGATGATAAAAGAGCAGATCTGCGAAGAACTCGTCCCCGGCAATCTCCAGCCGCACCTGCTCACCAACGAAAGCGAAACCCTGGCCTAGTTCCAGCAGGAATTTCTCCACGTGTTTCACCAACTGCAGCTCCAGGTCCCGTTCGGTGTGCCGATCACTCATGGACAGAAAGTCAAAGACGTAGGGGTCCTTGGTCGCCTGCTGCGCGAGGTCCGAATCGGCAGGGATCATGGTGGTTTTGAAGTTGGTGATGGCCTGCCCTGAGCGTTCGTGCAGACGCGTTGAGATCTGGTGGGTCAGCACGTTGCGCGACCATCCGTGTTGGGCAGCCGCCGCGGCGTACCAAAGGCGCGTGGCGGCGTCGTCGAGCTTTTCCAGCAGTGCGATCTGGTGGTACCAGGGCAATGTTGCAAGCGGCGCTTGCAACATTGGAAAGTCCGGCCATGCTTGGGCGAAGCTCTTCATGTACCTCAGGTTCCTGGGGGAGAAGCCTTTTGCTTCCGGGAACCGTGTCCGGATGTCGGCGGACAGACGGGTGACCACCTTGGCTCCCCAGCCTTGCTCGGATTCACGCTCGGCGAGCTGCCGGCCGATACTCCAGTAAGAATTCAACAACTCGCTATTGGCGGCTGCCAGCGCCCGGGTCCTGCCGACACGGACCTCTTGAGCCACGGTGTTGAGCAGTGTCGGGTACCAGTCGGGCATGGACGAAGCAGCGGGGACACCCGGAAAGGATGCCTCGGTGGCGAGCTCTTGGGACGGCATGTTGCTCCTGTCGGTTGCTGTTGTCATCACGATAGGGGGAGGCACTGACAAAATAGACAGGTGAGTGAAGCCGGTGAATTCGTGGACTACACCCTGCAGATGGAATCGACCTGGGAGAAGGCGGCAGAGGCCAGTGAACGTCTGGGCGGGAGCCTGAAGGTATACGGCGCGTCCGTGGGCGCGGTGCGTGGCACGGTCCGGGATGCGCTGAAGCGGTACAAGAACCTCAACCATGACGACATCACCGCCCTGAGCTCGGAACTTTGGGAGGAGCCGGTCTTCGAACGCCGCCTCGCAGCGGTGGTTCTGCTGCAGGCCAAGGTCGGGCTTCTCGTCAACACCGATCTGACGCGCATCGAGGGATTCATCAGGCATGCAGGAACCCGGGAGCTGGTGGACCCGCTGGCCAGAGACGTTGTGAGGCCTCTCATTGCGCGGCTGGAAGGACTCGCGAAGGAACGCGCAGAACGCGTACTGGAGCGTTGGGCGACTGATCCGGACGCCGAACTACAGCATGCAGCGGCTCTGGCGAGAGACACCGCCACCCCTTGATAAGCACCAGCGACCCGCCTAGCGTTTCCCTCAACACATGCCACTGAGTTTGAGAGGCGGATTGTTCGATGAAATCGCTATGGCTTGACCGCAAATCTCACTTCACGTCTGACGCAATCCCCGCTGAGAAGCACTTTGACACGATTGTGGTGGGCGCCGGCCTCACCGGAATGGTCGCAGCGTTGCTCTTGTCCCGCTCCGGCCAGCGCGTGGTGGTTTTCGAGGCCCGGACACTAGGCGCTGTGACTACGGGAAACACAACTGGCAAGCTGAGCCTCCTGCAGGGCGGTGTGCTTTCCGCGTTGCGCAGCCAGTACTCGCTGAAGGTGGTCCAGGCCTATGTGGAAGCCAACAAGACCGGACAAGCCTGGCTTGCGCAGTACATGGAGCAGCAAGGCGTCCCCTTCCAGCGCAGGACCGCGGTCACCTTCGCAACCACCGACGACGGCGGGCAGCGGCTCCGCAAGGAAGCTGCCGTTTCGCGGGACGCGGGTTTGGATGTCCATTTCAGCCGTGATCCCGGATTGCCGTTCCCTGTTGTGGAGGCGCTGGAGCTCGAAGACCAAGCGCAGATCCACCCCATGGATGTCCTTGAGACCCTCGCCAGCGATGTCCGGGAGCACGGCGGCCTGATCGTTGAGGGCGTGCAGGTCCAGAACGTGGGCTCAGATCTGCCGTTGGAAGTGGCCACCCGCAAAGGAACGTTCACCGCGGACACTGTGGTGGTTGCCACAGGAACGCCCATCCTGGACCGCGGTTTGTACTTCGCGAAGCTCGAACCGAACCGTTCCTACGCCGCCGCCCTTCGCGTGGCAGGGGACATTCCGAAGGGAATGTACCTGTCCATCGACGCCCCAACCCGATCCCAGCGGACCTATCCCACTCCCGAGGGCGAGCTGCTCTTGGTTGGCGGCTACGGGCATACCGGTGGCCGAGCCACTTCGCCGCAACAGCATCTGAATGACCTGCTGGGATGGGCCAATGAGCACTACCCCGGTGCCGAGGTGACCCACACCTGGTCGGCGCAGGACTATCAAGCCACTAACCTGATGCCGTTCTTCGGCAAGCTTCCCCGTGGCCACGGACGGATCTTCTTTGGCACCGGCTACAACAAATGGGGGATGAGTAACGGGGTGGCTGCTGCCCTGTCCATCACCTCGGACATCCTGGGTGGCCAGTCCGACTGGGCCACGGCCATCCATCACCGGGTCACATCACCCCAAGGTGCCATCCAAGCAATTCGCCTCAATGCCAGCACTGCCAAACGGATGATCGAGGACAAAGCCAAGGTCAGGAGCAACCCTGAGATCACTGACGCAACGCGCCCACCGGAAGGCAGTGGCGTCGTCGGGCTCTACAAGGGCGAGCCCGCGGCGGTGTCCACCGTGGACGGGAAGGTCTGCATGGTGTCCGCCAGCTGCGCGCACTTGGGCGGATTATTAACCTGGAACGACGCTGAAAAATCGTGGGACTGCCCCTTGCACGGTTCGCGCTTCACCCCGGAAGGAAAGTACTTGGAAGGCCCGGCCACGCACCACCTGCAGAAGTCGCCGATTAAGAAGAAGGACTAGCTCAGCCGTTCGACGCGCCGCTGGGTTTGGTCCGCGGCGCGTCGTTGCTGCGTTGCGGCCCGGACTGCACGCTTCTTGTCTGATTCCGCGGATTCCGCATCACGGGTAATCCCAATGAGTTCGGCTTCGAGAGTGGCCAGACGCTTCTTGATGTCTTCGATCTCGGATTTGAGGTCTGTTCGACGGCCGGCCAGCTCTTTGACGGTGTCCCACGCCTCGGATGCTGCCGCTTCTGCTTCCCTGGCGTCCTTGTCGGCGGCTTCAAAGTCGCGGCGGGCCTCTTCCAGTGCGGCTTGTTGTTTGGCGGCACGCCGACCGGCGAGGGACGTCGCTTCGTCTTTTGGTTCCTTTTCTTTGGACGGCTTCTCTTTAGAGGGCTTGTCCTTGGAAGGTGACGCCGGTTCCGTCTTGGCCGCGCGCTTTGCAGGCGCCTTCGCAGATACGGGGCTAGCTTCGTCATCCGGACCGGTCGCAGCGATGGCACCTGTAAGGTCCACTGCCTCAAAGCCGCTCCCGCTGAGCCCCCGCACCAGCCGCCCGGTTCCTACCGCGGCGGCGGCCCCGGCATCGGCCATGGCGGCCCTGAGCGTTTGCTCAACGTCGGATGCCGCGGCAGCACTAAGAGGAGCGCCAAGCTCGGAGGCAAGATCTTTGGCCGCATGCACAGCGGATGTCAGTTGGCCTTGGCGTTGCTGCCCGAGTTCGCGAAACGCTTCTGCGTCGCCCTCCTCCTGGGCGGTTCGCAGCGAAACACCAAAGCGTACGACGCCGTCAATCACCTCGGGCTTGTGAACGGCCAGCATGTTGATGGCCCAGGCGCCGGCGGCCGGCTTTGGGAGGTTGCCAATCTCTTTAGCCAGGTCCTTCTGGCCGGCATCCTTCGCTTTGCGGACAAGCGCAGTTCGTTCCGCCGTGAAATCACGGGGTGTCACGGCGTACAGCTCCTGGGCGGCATCGCGGAGGTCCATCCACTCATCCTAGGGTTCGCACTGGTCCGCCGGTTTGGACACGTCCAGAGTTTCCGCCGTGCAGTCCATGAGCGCGAGTCTTCATTGACCCGCTGCTTAGGGTAGCCTAAGTCGAGTGGACCAGATCATGAGTTTGCCTTTCGGCGTCGCACTCGCGGCGCTCTTCGCGATCGTCATGATACGCGTCAACGTCACCTACTGGATTGGGCGGGGAGCGGTGGCCGGACTCGCGCACACCCGCTTCGGTGATTCTCTGGAGCGGCCCAAAGCAGCGCGTGCCCAGGCCCTGATTCAGCGCTGGGGACCGTACGCCGTCGTACTCTCTTTCCTGACCATCGGCCTCCAGACGGCCATCAACCTTGCAGCGGGCGCTGCCCGCATGCCGCTCCGACGGTACTTGCCCGCCGCCGTGGCGGGTTCTGTCATCTGGGCACTGCTTTACGCGACCATTGGCCTTGCTGCTTTGGAGGCGTGGTTGGCGGTAGCGGCGGCGTCGCCAGTTGGTGCTGCTGTAGGAATCGCAGCCTTGGCGGCCATCGTCGTCTGGGTTGTCGTGTTCCGTCGGCGTCGGGCGAGGGCCAAATCAGCGGATACAGTGGTCTGAGTTCTACAGCTGGATCGGCGAAAGGCCTGGGTTGACTACTGCATTACCGGAACTGGCGGACGGCGATTTTTACTACGAATCATTGGGCGAGGGCCGCTACCGGTCCACCATCCATGCCCAAGGTGCGTGGAATCCCCACGAACAACACATGGCCCCCGCCTCGGGCATCATTGCCGATGCCCTGGTGCGCCATGAACCCCGGGACGACGTCCGCCTGGCGCGGATCAGCTACGAAATCCTCGGGCTGATTCCCGGTGGCGAGTTCCAGGTCACCACCTCGACGTTGAGGCCGGGACGGACCATCGAACTTATCCAGGCAGAGCTTTCGGCGGGAGGCCGTGTGGCAATCCGTGCTGCCGCGTGGCGTATGGTCACCAGCGACACCAGCGCTGTAGCCGCAGTGGAAGATGAGTCCATGCCGGCCCCGGACGAATGCAAGCCATGGGATGGCGCCAGCGTGTGGCCCGGGGGATACATCCGGTCCTTGGAGATGCGCATTGCCGAAGGACACCGGCCTGGTTCGGGCAAGGTGTGGATCCGGACATCCCATCCGCTGACCGACCAACACGACAGCACCGATCTCGCCCGCCTCATGGGCTTGGTGGATACCGCGAACGGCATCGCGGCCCGTGTTCCACCTGGTGAAAACAGCTACATTTTTCCCAATGTCGATCTTCAGATCCACATGTACCGTGCTCCGTCTGGTGAATGGTTGGGGCTGGACAACAAGGTCTCTTTCGGGGCTGACGGCATCGGCCTGACATCCACTGTGCTCCATGATGCCAACGGACCTTTCGGGCGGGCTGAACAGATCCTGACGTTGAGGAAGAGTTGATGGGCGGCTCGGAAGCAGGGACCCGCCAGCTTACGGTTTATCGCCAGAAGGATTCGATGGGGGCGGCGGGAGACCTCGATTTCGCCTTGGAGCTGCTTCAGCGTGCCCGCAACGGCAAGCTCGGTCCGTCCCTCCGCCTGTATCGTCCGCAACCTACCGTGGCTTTCGGCCAGCGCGATGCAAACCTTCCTGGTTTTCACGCAGCGGAGGAGGCATGCCGGGAACTCGGTTTTGAGCCCCTGATACGCAAAGCCGGGGGCCGCGCCGCCGCGTATCACCAAGGGACCTTGGTCATAGATCATATTGAGCCGCATCCCGACGCGATAGTGCGTGCCAAAGCCCGTTTCTCGGAGTTTGGTGAGCTGCTGGCCGGCGCGCTTCGCAGCGTCGGCGTCCATGCCGCCGTCGGCGAAATTCCGGGGGAGTACTGTCCGGGGGAGTTCAGCGTCCACGGTGAGGACCCCGATTTTCCTGCTCACCGCATCAAGCTCATCGGCACTGCCCAACGCGTCGTCTCCGGAGGTTGGTTGTTCAGCTCCGTGATCGTGGTGGAGGACTCCAAACCCATTCGCGAGGTCCTGGCCGCGAGTTATGCTGCGCTCGGCCTCGAATGGGACACCGCCACTGCCGGGGCTGCGAATGACCTGCTGCCGCATCTGGACGTAGCAACGGTGGAGGACGCCGTGATTGAGGCTTACCGCGGTTACGCAGACATCATCGACGGCGACTTCCAGACTTTGCTGGCCTAGTCGCCGCAGGTCCGTTGAGCGTGTTGGTGCCCGGGTCTAGTCTGAATTAGACAGGGTTTCCCAAGCACGCGGATCGCGGTGGAACAATGGGCCGGAAGAAGCACCCTATTGAGGAGTCTGACGTAGGCATCAGCGTCAGCCCGCCTAAGAGATCCGCCGCGGGATTGCCCAGTCTGAGCGAAACACTCCCGCACGCCATGGCCGATATGGGGCCGTCCCGGGCGTGGAAGACACTACGGGCCGTCAACCAAAAGGACGGTTTCGATTGCATGAGTTGCGCCTGGCCTGACCCGCCGGAACGTAAGGCGGCTGAATTTTGCGAGAACGGCGCCAAGGCAATCGGGTGGGAGGCGGAGCCACTCAGGATTCCCACGCAGTTCTGGGCGGACAACACCTTGAGTGCCTTGGAGTCCAAATCCGAGTACTGGCTGGGACAGCAAGGAAGGTTGGTGGAACCGGTCTATAAGGCTGCGGGCTCTGATCATTATGAGCCTGTGAGTTGGGACCGGGCGTTTGAGGTCATCGCCCAGGAGCTGAACGGGCTTGGGACCCCTGACCAGGCGACGTTCTATACCAGCGGACGCACGAGCAACGAGGCAGCGTTCCTCTATCAACTTTTCGTTCGGGCATTCGGAACCAATAATCTCCCCGACTGCTCCAACATGTGCCACGAATCCACCGGGGTCGCCATGGGGGAAACCATCGGGGTGGGGAAGTCTGCCATCACCTACGCGGACTTTGCCAAGGCTGACCTGATCATCATCATGGGCCAGAACCCGGGAACCTGCCATCCGCGGATGCTTACGGCCCTGGAGGAAGCGAAAGAAGCGGGCGCGGAGATTGTGGCCGTGAATCCGTTGCCCGAGGCTGGTCTGATCAACTTCCGGAACCCGCAACGGCCTCGGGGATTGGTAGGCAAGGGCACGGATCTGGCAGACCAGTTCCTGCAAATCCGCATCGCCGGGGATATGGCATTGTTGCAGGCACTTTCGAAGCGTGTCCTCGATGCCGAGAGGGCTGCCCCCGGAACGGTGCTGGACCGCACGTTCATAGATGAGCATTGCCAGGGCTTCGTCGGTTTGGCAGCCCACCTCGCCACATTGAATGAACGCGATGTCCTCACTGCTACTGGGCTTGGCAGCGCGGCCATTGATGAACTGGCCGCGAGGTACGTCCGTGCCGATAAAGTCATCATCACGTGGGCCATGGGCATTACCCAGCACAAGAAGGCCGTGCCCACCATCAAGGAGATCATCAACCTGCTCCTGTTACGCGGCAACATCGGAAAGCCCGGCGCAGGGCCGTGCCCGATCCGTGGACACAGCAACGTCCAGGGTGACCGGACCATGGGCATTTGGGAGAAGATGCCGCCACGGTTCCTGGAGGCAATCAAGCGGGAGTTCGGCTTTGCCCCGCCACAGAATCCCGGCGTCGATGCAGTGGACAGCATTAGGGGCATGCGGGATGGCAGGATCAAAGTCCTGATCGCGTTGGGAGGTAACCTGGTCCACGCCATTTCAGACACCAAGGTTGCTGAAGCGGCGGTGCGGAAAACGCGTCTGTCTGTACAAATCTCAACCAAACTCAACCGCTCCCATGTGGTGGTAGGTGAGCAGGCCCTGATCCTGCCGACGTTGGGTCGCACAGAGATCGACAGGCAGGGCGGCGTGGCGCAGTTTGTCACCGTGGAGGACACGGTCTGCGCGGTACATCGCTCGGTGGGTCCGCTTGAGCCAATAGCCCTGAATGTGTTGTCCGAGGTGGCCATCGTCAGCCGCGTGGCCCAAGCTGTCCTGGGCGATAAAGTGCCGGTTGACTGGGTCGGGCTGGGACGCAACTATGACGCCATCCGGGATCACATATCCCGCGTCGTGCCGGGGTTTGAGCATTTCAATGCCCGCATCCGCGAGGAGGATGGCTTCGTCTTGCCGCACGGGCCAAGGGACAGCAGGACATTCCCCACAGCAACGGGCAGGGCCATGTTCTCCGTCAACGAGCTTGAGACAATTACGATTCCCAAGGGCCGCCTGCTCCTGCAAACAATCCGGTCACAGGATCAGTTCAACACCACCACGTATGCCATGAACGATCGGTACCGGGGCATAAAGAAAGGCCGCATGGTCCTCTTGGTGAATTCATCGGACCTGGCCGAATTGGGTTTCGAGGACGGGGGCTACGTGGATGTACACAGCGAGGCCGACGACGGCGTTGACCGTGTCCTGCCTCAGTTGCGTTTGGTCGCGTACCCCAGTGCGCGGGGATGCGCAGCTGCTTACTATCCGGAGGCGAACGTCCTGGTGCCGTTGGATTCGACGGCGGAGGAGAGTAATACTCCGGCCTCGAAGTCGGTGATTATCAGGCTTGAGCCGGCCGCCGCCCCGGTATACGGGTCGGCAGCCGGCTGACGCGAACGAAACCGTGAAGCTCGCTCGCGCTGGAGCTAGTGACCCCTTGCGATCCACTCATCCAGGTGCGGCTTTTCCGCGCCGATGGTGGTGGAATCGCCGTGTCCGGTGCGGACCACGGTTGCCTCGGGCAGCGGGAGGAGCTTGGTCCGGATGGACTCGATGATGGTGGGGAAGTCGCTGTATGAGCGTCCCGTCGCACCGGGTCCGCCTTGGAAGAGTGTGTCTCCGCTGAAGAGTGTTTCTTCGCTGGGCAGGTGGAACGAGACAGACCCGGGCGAGTGTCCGGGAGTGTGGATCGCTTTCAGTGTTGCACCGGCAATGGTGAACTCGTCGCCGTCCACGATTGCCACATCGGGATCAATTTCGGGGAACACTGCCCGCCATAGCATCCAGTCGTCCTGGTGCAGGTGGATGGGAGCTTTGACGAGCTCCCAAAACGCGCCGGCGGAACTGATGTGGTCGTCATGGCCGTGGGTCAGCAAAATGGCTTTGACGGTGCGGCCGCCCACGGCCTCACGAATCGCTTCGGGGTTGTGGGCGGGGTCGATGACGATGCATTCGGAGTCGTCGCCGATGATCCAGACGTTGTTGTCAACGTCCCAGGTTCCGCCGTCCAGGGAGAATGTCCCGGACGTAACAACGTGATCGATTGCGAGGTTGCCGGCGCTCACAGCTCAACCACCGATCGCAGGACGGCGCCTTGATGCATCTTGTCGAACGCTTCTTCGACCTGGTTGATGGTGATGCGCTCGGTCACGAATGCGTCCAGGTCCAGCTTGCCCTGCTTGTAGAGGTCCACGAGCATGGGGAAGTCCCTGGAGGGCAGGCAGTCGCCGTACCAGGATGACTTGAGTGATCCGCCTCGGCCGAAGACGTCAAGAAGTGGTAGTTCCAGGGTCATCTCCGGAGTGGGGACACCAACCAGGACCACGGTGCCTGCGAGGTCGCGGGCGTAGAACGCCTGCTTGTAGGTTTCGGGACGTCCGACGGCGTCAATCACCACGTCTGCGCCGAAGCCGCCTGTCAGGGCGCGGATTTCTTCGACGGGGTCTCCCGTGGATGAATCCACGGTGTGTGTCGCGCCGAGTTCTTTGGCGCGCTCGAGCTTCTTTGCGTCGATGTCGACGGCGATGATGGTGGTGGCGCCGGCGAGCGCGGCACCGGCGATGGCTGCTACGCCCACGCCGCCGCAACCAATGACGGCCACCGAGTCGCCACGCTTGACGCCGCCGGTGTTCAGTGCCGCGCCCAAGCCTGCCATGACGCCGCAGCCGAGCAGCCCGACAGCGGCGGCATCGGCGTCGGGGTCTACCTTGGTGCATTGTCCGGCGGCGACCAGGGTCTTTTCGGTGAACGCGCCGATGCCCAGGGCGGGCGAGAGTTCCGTGCCGTCTTCGAGGGTCATTTTTTGGGTGGCGTTGTGGGTGTTGAAGCAGTACTGGGCCTGGCCCCGGTTACAGGCCCGGCAGTTGCCGCAGACTGCCCGCCAGTTGAGGACGACGCGGTCGCCGGGGGCTACATCGGTGACATCGGGGCCCACCGCGCTGACAACGCCGGTGGCTTCGTGGCCGAGCAGGAACGGAAAATCGTCGCTGATGCCGCCCAGTTTGTAGTGGAGGTCTGTGTGGCAGACGCCGCTGGTGAGGATGTCCACCAGGGCTTCGCCGGGACCGGGTTCGGGAACCAGGATGGTTTCCAGGGTTGCGGGTGCGCCTTTGGAGCGGACGACGACACCTTTGACTGCGTGGACCATGGAGATGTTCCTTTCGGGCTCGCGGGTAGCGGGCCCTTAAATGCAGCAGGGCCCGCTACGGATTCCCAATCTGTCTATCACAGGTGACAGACAGCGTGTGGATTGTTCCGTGCGGGCCCTGGAGGGGTTACGCGTGGAGGCGGCGGTTAGACGGCGACCAGGCGCTTCTCAACCTCGGAAGCGGAGGGGTTGGTGGCCGCGGTTCCGTCGGGGAACAGCACGGTGGGGACCGTACGGTTTCCGCCGTTGAGCTGCTCGACGAGTTCGGCAGTGCCATCCACTTCTTCAATGTTGATCTCGGTGTAGCCGATGCCCTTGGCGTCCAGCTGCTTCTTCAGGCGGTTGCAGTAACCGCACCAGGTAGTCGAGAACATGGTGATGGTGCCGGAGTCGGGAGTGAAGTCCACAGAGCTCTCCTCAGTATTGATCGTTTGCACGGGATGGTTCGTTGATATCAACGGTAACCCGCGTCCGAATAATTCCCGTTCGGTGGCGAAGCCGGGTTACGTCACATGCCTGCGCTGGTGCGTTCGGCGGGGAGGGGGCAGACTGTTGCCATGTGTGGACGTTATGTGATGGCCCGTGCGGTGGGGGACCTGCTTGCCGATTTCGACGCCGAGCTTGAGAACGAGATTGCCCTTGGGAAATCGTGGAATGTGGCTCCTACGGACGCTGTTCCCATTGTGTTGGAGAGGTTGATTGACGACGACGTTAAGCGGCAGCTCCACGTCGCGAAGTGGGGGCTGGTGCCCTCATGGGCGAAGGACCCCAAGGGCGGCGCGAGGCTTATCAACGCCCGCAGCGAAACGTTGTTGGAGAAGCCGTCCTTCAAGAAAGCTGCGGTGGCCAGGCGTTGTGCGGTTCCCGCGGACGGCTACTACGAGTGGAAGAAGGGCGAGGGCAAGAACAAGCAACCGTACTATGTGCATCCGGCGGACGGCCACGGTCTGGTCTTTGCGGGCTTGTACGAGTGGTGGCGGGACCAGTCAGCTTCCCCTGATGACCCGGGCCGCTGGTTGCTGTCCATGTCCATCCTGACCGCCGACACCCCCACGGTGGAGGAGGCGCGAACCCGGCGCAGTGCTTCGGTGTTTGACGAACTGACCGCCCTCCATGACAGGGTTCCGTTGCCCATGAGCACTGAGACGATGGAAGCGTGGTTGGATCCGCGCGAGAAAGACGCCCAGGGTTTGGTGGACATGGTCCGGTCCAGGGCGCACGACGCCGCCGCTGACTGGACGCTGGACCCGGTGGGGGCCGCAGTGGGCAATGTCCGTAACAACTCACCGGAACTCATCGAACCGGTGGAGGGTCTCTTCTAGGAGTCAGAGGGCTTCGTTCACCGGCACGCCGGATTGGAACTCCCGGCCATCGGCTTCGCTGAAGCCCGTCATGACGTGGCCTTTGCTGAGGCCGTGGATGGCCGACATCGGGAAGTTCCCCGTGATGACGTTGCCGGAGTGCTCCACGCCCTTGATGTCGTAGTTCTCCTCGGCACTGAGGGAGTGGTTGAAGGAGTAGAACGAGATTGCCTCGCCGTTCATGAACTCGATTCCGAGCCTGCGCTGTGAGGAATAGTCCTCGCTGGCAGCAACAAGGCCCACGACGTAAGCGCCGGAGCCTGGTATGTTGCCATCGATTTCGAACCGTGCCACGAGGTTGTCGTCTTCGGCGGAGATGTTGACCTGCTTCAGGAGTGCGTCATTGGTGCTCATGCCACAATCCTGCTCTGTGGACCGGCTGCCGTCCACCCCTTGACTTTCACCCTTCCAGCAAGCGCCGGACGTTCCGTGCCACCGTAGCGCTGTCCGTGTGCTGCCCTTTGCGGGCGGTCAGCAGGTGCATGGCCAAGCCGTCGCTGTAGTCGGATATTGCTTCCGCCCGGGCCCTGGCTTCTGGTATGCCCATGGCTCCGAGCAGTTGCGCCAAGGCCGATACCAGCCGCTCGTGCCCGGCAGCCACAACATCGGGCTGGTCAAGGGCAAAGGCGAAACGGGCTCGGGTCAGTTCCGCGTTCTCATGCGCGAGTCCCATGACCGCTCCGGCGATCTGCTCTGCCAAGGCGGCTACCGACGTCGGGATTTCCCTTCCACCCTCCTGGAGCAGGAGGCGGTCCCGTTCTTCAACGCGGTCGACGGCGGCCCCTATCAGCGCTGCACGGCTGCGGAAATAGTTCGAGGTAGTTCCGACGGCGACGCCTGCTTGGGCGTCGACGGCCCGGTGGGTGAGTCCCTTGAGGCCTTTGGCAGCAACGACTGCGAGCGCTGCGTCGGCAAGTTCGGTTCGGCGGTCCGGCATGGCGAAAGTCTAGCTTCAAACCCTATCGGTACTACAAATGTAGTTGTACAGTATGGCCATGGAAAAAGTGGACATCATTGGTGGAGGAATCGCCGGGCTTGCGCTCGCAGGAATGCTCAACCCCGGCAGGTTCGACGTCACTGTCCATGAACAGCGGACCGAACTCCCAACAGTCGGAACAACCCTGGCCATGTGGCCGGAAGCCCAGCAGGCGCTATCCGGACTGGGGATACTCGGGGCCGTACGGAATCATGGAGCCATTATCAAAGCCGGCGCACTTCGACGGCCCTCCGGAGAAGCCCTGCTGTCCATGGAGGGTGAGGGTTTGTTGGGAGTATCCCGACCCGAACTGCTGAGGCTGCTGGACACCGCGGTGCCCGTCTCCGTACGCCGGGTAACGGGGAGAGTGGATCACCCTACGGGCGCAGCCGCGTTGACCGTGGGAGCCGATGGAGTCAACAGCATTGTTCGGAGGGATTCGTGGGGCAAGCGAAGTGCGGCAAAGCCCACGCCCTTCCTGGCAGTCCGGGGAGTCGTTCCCGGAACCCCGTCCCCACGCGACGTTGGAGAATACTGGGGACGCGGTGAAATTTTCGGCTTGGCCCCTGCCATAGGGGGAAGCAACTGGTACGCCTCCTTCCGCTCCGAGTTGGGCCCGGACATGGTAGACGTCGCAGAGGCACTCGAAGTGACACGTCAACGCTATGCCAACTACTCGTCCGCTGTGCGGGGTGTACTCTCACAGGCAAATCCGGAGACGTCACTGGCGCAACGCATCTGGACCACTCCACCCATGGGCCGATACACGCGAGGGAGCGTTGCGCTGGTAGGGGATGCCGCGCACGCCATGACCCCAAACCTGGGGCGTGGCGCCTGCGAAGCCCTCATCGATGCTGTGACCCTGGGCAAACTGCTGAACGACCAACCCATGGACCTGGCACTCGCCACCTACAACAGGAAGCGGGTCATCCGCACCCAGCTTCTCCGCTCGGCTTCTTCCGCCACGGGGAGCGTCGCTCTTGCCCAGGGCGCACAACCATGGCGCGACGCCTTGCTGAAGCAGGTGGGAAAACATGTGGCCGGAGCCCGGCAGAAGGCTGAAACTTCGAAGTAGGTTTTGTCGGTACATCGGCGTAAACTTGATTTATTCGAACATACTTTCGAATATGGTTTCCTGGCGTAAAGAGGTGAGGGCATGGGGCTGTTCAGTGAATCTGTCGGAGTTAGCTGCACTGACGCAGGCCAGCCGCGGGAAGTCCAATGGAAAGGCACGCAATACACGGTCACCAACGAACCTGTTCGATGGTACGAACGGCGCCAATGGTGGCTTGAAGAAAGCCGCGCCCCCCTTGGAAGCGGAGCTGGCCTGGTTGACCACGAGATCTGGCGTGTACAACTCCTGCCAACCTCAGCTGACGCAGAAACCAGCCACCCCATCACCCTCGACCTGGTCCGGCACGTAGGAAGCGGACGCTGGAGACTCCTGCGCATCCACGACGCCGCACCAGCACGCGCCGTAGAACCCGAAGAAGCGGCGTAAACATTGAGCTTCACCCACCTGCACGTCTCCACAGCATTCAGCGCACACTACGGCGTCTCCTGGCCGGATGAACTAGCCCAAACAGCCGCAGCAGACAGAGCCACAGCGCTCGCCTGCACAGACCGGGACGGCCTGTACGGCACCATCAAACACCTCAAAGCATGCATGGACGCAGGCATCGACCCCATCGTAGGGGTGGACCTGGCGGTATTCGACGACGACGGCGACCACCGCACCCAAGTCGCGGGCCGCGTCGTCGTACTCGCCCACGGAAACAACAACGGCGCAGGGTACAGGGCACTGTGCCGCCTTATATCCGACGCCCACGCACGCACTTCAGGCAAGGCCGGGGGAGCGGTCCCCGCTGCAGTCACCCGCGGCGAACTCGCCTCAAGGACCCTCGACCCCAAAACCCTCAAACCAGTCCTGACCGTGCTGATAGGACCCGACTCAGACGTCGGCCAAGCCATGGGAGGCCGCAAATACCTCAGGCCCAGAACCCTCTTCAAACAATGGATAGACGCCATGCCACCCGGCACCATGGTCGCTGAAGTCGTATCCCACCTCAGCGCCCCCGGAGAACCACTAAGCACAGCCCATGCCGTGCGCATGCTCAAGCTCGCACTCGAATACAACATTCCCGCAATCCTCAGCAACGCCGTCCGCTACTGTGCCCAGGACGGCGCCGCCACCGCAGACGTCCTCGACTCCGCACGAACCCTCAAATCCCTCCCTGAACTCTCAACGGCACCCCCGCTCCAACCAACAGGGATGCTCCAACCAACAGGGATGCTCCAACCAACAGGGATGCTCCAACCAACAGGGATGCTCCAACCAACAGGGATGCTCCAACCAACAGGGCAGGGCTGGCTTAAGACGCCGCACCAAATGCTCCAACTCGGCAAAGAAATCATGAGCGCAGCAGGCCTGGGGAAAGCCGACCTCACCAAACTACTCGCAAACACTGAAGCGCTCGCAGACAAATGCCGCATCAATCCTGTCCTTGATATGGGATGGAAGAAGCCGGTAGTTCCCGAGGCCTCCATCATCGGCATCGACGCTGACCCCATGATTGAACTCACCCAACGCTGCGAAGCCGGAATCACCCGACGGTTCCCGGGCATCAATGGAGATGCAGAAGAACATCTGCGCTCGCGGTTGGAGCACGAGCTGGGAATCATCGGCAGGCTCGGCTTTGCCTCGTACTTCCTTACAGTGGCAGAAGTTTCAAGGATGATCCTCGATATGGGGGTCAGGGTAGCTGCGAGGGGATCCGGTGCCTCAAGCCTGGTCAATTACTTGATCGATATCAGCCAGGTTGACCCGATCCGCCATGACCTCATCTTCGAGCGCTTCCTCTCCGGCCGCAGGTCCACGCTTCCTGACATTGATATTGATGTGGAAAGTGCTGAAAGGCATAACGTCTACCGAAAGATTTTTGACCGCTTCGGTGCCGAACGCGTCACCCTGATGAGCATGCAAAACGGCTATAGGGCACGTGGTGCCGTTCGGGATGCGGGCATGGCCCTGGGAATGCCTGACGAAGAAGTGGGCGAGATTGCCAAGCAACTGTGGAGATTCTCTGCACGTAAATTCCGCGAAGCCCTGGTGGAGAAGCCCGAACTGCGCGATTTTGCCGGGCGTGTAGAACGGGGCGCCATGGAAGAGAACCAGCAGTTGGATTTGTTGGTGGATCTCACAGAAAGGCTGGATCGGCTGCCCCGGCATATCTCCATGCATCCCTGTGGAGTGATTTTGGGAGATGCAACACTCCTGGACCGGACTCCCGTACAGCCCAGCGGTTTGGGCCTGCCCATGAGCCAGTTCGACAAACACGACATGGACCCCATGGGCATGCTCAAACTGGATGTCCTGGGAGTGCGCATGCAGAGCGCCATGGCATTCGCGGTTCGGGAAGTAATCAGGCTGCATCCTTCCAAGGCGGAAGTTGTCGCAGCCGGGCGGCATCCAGTGGAGCCAGGTGGCGCAGGTCCCGACTACATCGCAGCTGACGGCAGGATTGACCTCAACGCTGTACCCTTCGACGATGAGCCCACCTATGAGCTGATCCGGAGTACCCACACACTCGGTTGCTTCCAGATCGAATCACCGGGACAGCGTGAGCTCATTGGAAAGATGGCGCCCCGGGAATTCAACGACCTCATCATCGACATCTCACTTTTCAGGCCCGGACCCATGAAATCCGACATGGTGCGACCCTTCCTGGAACATCGGCATGGCTTTGCTCCTGAGATTTATCCCCACCAGGACCTGAAGCCCGTGTTGGAAGAGACCCATGGCGTTACCGTGTTCCATGAACAGATCCTGAAGACCTTCCACGTCATGACTGGCTGCGGTTTGGACAGGGCTGATGAGTTTCGCAGGGCCCTTGGCGACGAAGTGCATGAGCCGGGTGTGGAGAAGTACTTCCGCAGGGAAGCAATCAAGAACTACTCTCCCGAAGTGGTGGACAAGGTCTGGGGAACCCTGAAAGCCTTCGGCAGTTTTGGTTTCTGCAAAGCCCACGGTGCTGCCTTTGCGGTGCCCACTTATCAGTCCGCCTGGCTCAAGGCCCATCATCCCGAGGCTTTTCTTGCCGGTCTGTGGGAACATGACCCCGGGATGTATCCCAAACGCCTTCTGGTAGCGGAAGCCCGCCGGCTCGGCATTCCCATCCTGCCTTTGGATATCAACAGGAGCCAGGCTGAATACCGAGTGGAGAAAATCCAGCAGGGCCCCGATGAGGGCAAGCTCGGAATCCGCTTGAGCCTCACTGGAATCTACGGACTTTCAGGGGCAGAGCTGAAACGCATCGCGGCCGGGCAACCTTACGATTCCTTGGCGGACCTGCGTGCGCGGGCAAGGGTGAGCAAGCCGAACATCAAAAGACTTGCCCAACTTGGCGCCTTCGATGCTTTGCATAAAGATTCTGGCGGAAAAGCTAACCGGGCCGATCTTGTGCACCATTTGCAGGCACTCCAAAGCAGCCCTTCGAAAAAAGCTGCAGATGTCATCGAAGGTCAACTGTCATTTGCCTTGGGCGATATTGAATTGAGGAACCTGGCTCCTGAACTTCCCGAACCTTCCATGGTGGACAACGTCAGGGCGGAACTTGATCTCATGGCTGTGGATGTCAGCGAGCATCTGATGGATAGCCACAGGCCACTGTTGGACAAACTGGGAGTTACAACGGCAGACAAACTCCTGGGCCTGCGCAACGGGACCGAAGTCCTGGTGGCAGGGGTCCGAATAGCGACCCAGACCCCACCCATGCGAGGCGGGCGGCGCGTCGTCTTCATCAGCATCGACGACGGTACCGGCTGTGTGGACTCGGTCTTCTTCCATGAAGCGCAGGAAGAATCCGGGCCACTGCTGTTTGGTACCCGCCTGCTGCTGATCCGTGGAACCACCAGAAGGACAGGTCCCAAGGGAATCAGCCTGAGCGCCAGCAAAGCCTGGGACCTCAGCCGGCCCGAAGCATTGCCATTTGCCGAACTCCTACCTGCCGAAACCGGACTACCGGAGGAATATACCCAGCATGGGCCGCTCCACGGCATCTCCAGGAACCTTGCCATCACTGGCCTGGGTAGCTGAACCCGCGGCAGAATCATGCCTCGGTTAGCCCAATTCGGCCACGGCGCGCTGCTTTGGCCGCCTTCGCTGAAGCGGATACGATTGACGGTGGCTGGCTGTGGTCCCCGTACGCCACAAGCTATGAAGCCTTAACTATGAATAGGAGACACCCGTGTCAGATGCCCAACAGATCACCCTCATCGTCGATGGCGAAGAGACCAAGGTGACGGAAGGGACTACCGGCGCGGAACTCTTCTTCGAGCGCCGCGACGTCGTTGTAGCCCGTGTGGATGGCGTGCTGAAGGACCTTGACCAGGTCCTCACCGAAGGCGCAGACGTCCAAGGCGTCACCATCGATTCCCCCGATGGGCTCAACGTTCTCCGCCACTCAACAGCCCACGTCATGGCACAGGCGGTTCAGCAGTTGCGCCCCGACGCCAAGCTCGGAATCGGCCCGTACATCACTGACGGCTTCTACTTCGACTTCGACGTCGCTGAGCCGTTCACCCCGGAAGACCTCCGCACGCTGGAAAAGATGATGCAAAAGATCATCAACCAGAACCAGAAATTCGTTCGCCGTGTGGTCACCGAAGAAGAAGCCCGCGAAGCGATGGCCAACGAGCCCTACAAGCTCGAGCTGCTGGGCAAGAAGAACGACGCAAGCGACGCGGTGGAGGGCGTCAATGTCGAGGTAGGTGCGGGCGACATCACGATCTACGACAATGTGGATCGAAAGAGCGGCGAGAGCATCTGGTGCGATCTTTGCCGCGGTCCCCACCTGCAGAACACCAAGATCATCGCCAACGCCTTCGCGTTGACCCGCTCTTCCGCCGCGTACTGGCTCGGCAACCAGAACAACCAGCAGTTGCAGCGCATCTACGGCACCGCGTGGCCCACCAAGGAAGCCCTCAAGGCTTACCAGGAGCGCATTGCTGAAGCTGAGCGACGGGACCACCGCAAGCTCGGCGTCGAACTTGACCTCTTCTCCTTCCCGGATGAGCTGGGCTCAGGCCTCCCTGTGTTCCACCCCAAGGGTGGCATAATCCGCAAGGCAATGGAGGACTACTCCCGCCAACGCCACGTGGACGCAGGTTACGAGTTCGTCTACACCCCGCACATCACCAAGGGACACCTCTACGAGGTCTCCGGCCACCTTGACTGGTACAAGGACGGCATGTTCCCGGCGATGCAGGTAGACGCTGAATTCAACGAAGACGGCACCGTTCGGAAGCCGGCGCAGGATTACTACCTGAAGCCAATGAACTGCCCCATGCACAACCTGATCTTCCGCTCACGGGGCCGGTCCTACCGCGAACTTCCGCTGCGCCTCTTCGAATTCGGCTCTGTGTACCGCTACGAAAAGTCCGGGGTTGTGCACGGTCTGACCCGCGTCCGTGGCATGACACAGGACGACGCCCACATCTACTGCACCCGCGAACAGATGAAGGACGAGCTCACCACCACGCTGAACTTCGTCCTGGGCCTGCTCAAGGATTACGGCCTGGACGACTTCTACCTGGAACTCTCTACCAAGAACGAAGAGAAGTTCGTTGGTGACGATGCCGCTTGGGAGGAAGCCACCCGCACTCTTTCCGAGGTTGCTGCGGCTTCCGGTTTGGAGCTGGTACCGGACCCGGGTGGAGCAGCATTCTACGGACCTAAAATCTCCGTCCAGGCAAAGGACGCACTCGGCAGGACCTGGCAGATGTCCACCATCCAGCTGGACTTCAACCTGCCTGAGCGTTTCGAACTGGAGTACCAGGCAGCCGACGGCACACGCCAGCGGCCGGTCATGATCCACCGAGCCCTTTTCGGTTCCGTGGAACGCTTCATGGGTGTACTCACCGAGCACTACGCCGGGGCGTTCCCGGCCTGGCTGGCTCCTGTCCAGGTGGTGGGAATCCCCGTGGCGGAAACTTTCAACGACTACATGTTCGACGTCGTTGGCCAGCTCAAAGCTGCAGGAATCCGTGCCGAGGTTGATATCTCCTCGGACCGGTTCCCGAAGAAGATCCGCACGGCCAGCAAAGACAAGATCCCCTTCGTCCTGATTGCCGGTGGTGAGGACGCAGAAGCCGGTGCGGTGTCGTTCCGCTTCCGGGACGGCAGCCAGGATAACGGGGTTCCCGTGGCCGAGGCGGTCCGGAGGATCGTTGACGCCGTCAAGAACCGCGAGAGCTGACGGAACGGACACATAGACGGTGCAGGAGAACACAGGCGCGGCAGCTGACCTTCCAGGCGACGCAGACGTAACCGATGACTTCGGATTGGCGGGCGTACCGGACGCGTTTCAGCGCCTGTGGACTCCGCACCGTATGGCCTACATCAAGGGCGGGCAGGATCAATTCAAGAACAAGGATGACTGCCCGTTCTGTGTAGGACCCACGCGCTCGGATGAGGAATCCCTCATCGTCCATAGGGGAAGGACCTGCTATGTGGTCCTGAATTTGTTCCCGTACAACCCCGGGCATCTGTTGATCTGTCCCTACCGGCACGTTCCCGACTACACGGACATCACGGCGGAGGAAACGGCGGAGTTCGCCGATCTTACCCAGACGGCAATGCGCGTGCTGCGGAAGGTTTCGAATCCCAGCGGCTTCAATCTGGGCATGAACCAAGGCGTTACCGGCGGTGCAGGCATCGCCGCGCATCTCCATCAGCACGTGGTTCCGCGCTGGGGCGGGGATGGAAACTTTTTCCCGATCATCGCTCAGACCAAGGCCATTACGCAGACCCTTGATGAGGTCCGCAAGCTTGTGGCTGAAGCCTGGCCGGGGGAGTCGAATGCTCAATAGGCATGCGCGCGGCTTTTTCACTTCACTTTTTACACCTTTAGCGCGTTGGCTCCTCAGGATCGGTGTGTCTCCGGACGCAGTGACCATTGCAGGGACCGCCGGCGTCATCCTGGGGGGACTCGTCCTCTACCCGCTGGGCTTCTTATGGTGGGGTTCAGTCGTGGTCGCCTTTTTTGCGTTCTCGGATGTCGTAGACGGAATCATGGCAAGGCTGCAGGGGCGGAGCGGTGGTTGGGGTAATTTCCTGGACTCTACCTTGGACCGTCTCGCCGATGGCGCGATTTTTGCCGGCCTCACCATCTGGTTTTTCACCGGCGGTGAGGATCCGGCAATAGGCACCGCCGCCGTCGTCTGCCTGGTTCTTGGCATGGTTGTTTCCTACGCCCGGGCCAAAGCGGAGTCCTTGGGCTACCAAGCCAGTGTGGGGATCGCAGAGCGCGCAGAACGCTTGGCTTCCGTGCTACTCATCACGGGGCTCACGGGATTGGGGCTCCCACCGGTTGTGTTGTTCGGGACCCTGATTCTTCTTGCCCTGGCCAGCCTGGTGACGATCGTCCAGCGAATGTCGGCAGTGCGGCGACAGGCCATGGCTGAAGCCGATGGAACCGCTGCAGCGTAAAGGACCAGCAGGCAATGCTTGCCAAAGGAACTGGCAAGCGACCAATGTGGCTCCTCCGAAGTTGTGCACCTGCCCTACTGGAGCCCGCTTTGTTGCCCGCTCAGGCAGTAATGAATGTACTGCCACCATGCAAGGTGCGACTACTATTACTAGTACTTGGTCACCTTGACCTGAAACCCGGTGTGCGCTGATAGCGGTCGTGTGGCTGCGTGCGCCCCCGGCAAGAAGGTCGTTTATCTACCCATAGGGGTTTTTGTGTCTACACCAGATGTAAGCAACGAAGCCGGTTCGTCCGCGAACAGCGTCACGGGCAGCAGCCGCGTCAAGCGGGGCATGGCGGAGATGCTCAAGGGCGGCGTCATCATGGACGTCGTTAACGTCGAGCAGGCCCGCATCGCCGAGGATGCCGGTGCCGTGGCTGTCATGGCGCTCGAGCGTGTCCCGGCCGATATCCGCGCCCAGGGCGGCGTGTCCCGCATGTCCGATCCGGACATGATCGATGCGATCATCGCCGCCGTGTCCATCCCGGTCATGGCCAAGGCGCGCATCGGCCACTTCGTCGAAGCCCAGGTTTTGCAGTCCCTCGGTGTTGACTACATCGACGAATCCGAGGTCCTGACCCCTGCTGACTACATCAACCACATTGACAAGTGGAACTTCACCGTTCCCTTCGTTTGTGGTGCCACCAACCTCGGTGAGGCTTTGCGCCGCATCAACGAGGGCGCGGCGATGATCCGTTCCAAGGGCGAAGCCGGCACCGGCGATGTTTCCAACGCCACCGGCCACATGCGCAAGATCCGTTCGGAGATCGCCAAGCTCGCCGCCCTGCCCGAGGACGAGCTCTACGTTGCGGCCAAGGAGCTGCAGGCCCCGTACGAACTGGTCAAGGAAGTTGCCGCCACCGGCAAGCTCCCCGTGGTGCTGTTCACCGCCGGTGGCATCGCTACCCCGGCTGACGCCGCGATGATGATGCAGCTCGGCGCCGACGGCGTGTTCGTCGGCTCCGGCATCTTCAAGTCCGGCAACCCCGCAGAGCGCGCCGCCGCCGTCGTCAAGGCCACCACGTTCCACGACGACCCCGATGTCATCGCCAAGGTCTCCCGTGGCCTCGGTGAAGCCATGGTCGGCATCAACGTCGACGACATCCCCCAGCCCCACCGCCTGGCTGAGCGCGGCTGGTAGGTCTCATTGCGCCCGGTGGGCGCTGATCCTCTGTGTGCTATTCCCCGCGCCCCGTTGGCAGCTAAGTAGCTGCTCAGGGCGCGGGGCCCCTTTTACGCACACTGCCGGATCGCCCCTGCCCTCAGCTTGAGGTGCTTGAGGTTATGAACGACGCCGGACGGTCGCCTTATGAGGTGAGCGTCCGGCGTCGTTGTGTTTAGTTGAGGCCTCGGCGCTTTAGCAGGGGGGCCAGGTCGGCGTCATGGCCTCGGAATGAGCGGAAGGATTCCAGCGGATCGCGGCTGTTGCCCCTCGATAGCAGTTCGGATCTGAACCGGTCCCCGTTGGAGCGGGTAAGGCCGCCGTTTTCCTTGAACCACTCCACGGTGTCCGCGTCCAGCACCTCGCTCCAGATGTAGGAGTAATAGCCGGCTGCGTAGCCCGCGCCGGCGAAGATGTGCTGGAAGTAGCCGGTGCGATACCGCGGCGGGATCAGTGGGTGCGCGACTCCCGCTTCGGCCAAAGCCTTGGCTTCGAAGGCGGGAATGTCGTCCGGAACTTCGGACTCGGACAGCACGTGCCACGCCAGGTCAAGGAGGGCCGCGCCGAGGTATTCGGTGGTTGCGAAACCTTCTCCCCACAACAACGACTCATTGAGTTTGTCCACCGTGTCCCGGGGGAGAGCTTCCCCGGTGGAGTAGTGACGGGCGTAGTTGGCCAGTACCTCCGGCCACATGATCCACATTTCGTTGACCTGGGACGGATACTCCACGAAGTCGCGCGGCACGGACGTGCCAGAGAACCGCGGATAGGTGACATCGGAAAAGAGGCCGTGCAGGGCGTGGCCGAATTCATGGAAAACGGTACGGACCTCGTCCAAGGACAACAGTGCAGGCTCGCCGGGCGCCGGCTTGGTGATGTTGAGGTTGTTAATGACCACGGAGCGCGTTCCCAGGAGGCTGGACTGTTCAACCAGGGAATTCATCCAGGCACCTCCGCGCTTTGATTCCCGCGTGTAGTAGTCGCCCAGGAAGAGGCCGAGGCCGCTGCCGTCTTCATTCCGGACCTCCCAGATTCGGACGTCGGGGTGATAGCCGTCCAAGTCTTCGCGCTCATGGAAAGTGACGCCGTAAAGCTGCGTTGCCGCATGGAAGACACCGTCGTTGAGCACGGTTTCAAGGCTGAAGTAGGGCAAGAGTGCCTGCTCGTCCACCTCGAACTTTTCCTTTCGGACAAGTGCAGAGTAGTACGCCCAATCCCATGGCTCGAGTTGGTGTCCGGCGGATTCCGCTAAGGCGTCTGCCTCCTTCCGGGCGTTACGCACAGCAGCAGGTGTCAACTGGCCCAGCATCGCCGCCACCTCGCTGAAACCGGGAGCAGTCTGTTGGTCCACGACCAACTCAGCGAAGTTGGCAAACCCCAGCAGCGTTGCTTTCTCGGCCCGCAAACGCGCGGTAGCCTTCACAAGTTCACGGACATCCAAGTCGCCGCCCTCGGTGCCGCGTGCCAGAGACGCTTCGAACAGACGACGGCGGATGGTCCGGTTCTCCAAGGACGCCATGGCAGGTTGGTTGCTGGGTTGGATCAAGGTCAGCAAGTACTTGCCGTCATGCCCGGCAAGCTTGGCTGCTTCCGCGGCGCCGGTGACCACTTCGGGCTGCAGCCCGGCAAGATCATCGGCGTCGTCAAGAAGCAGGGCGGCGGACTTCATGCCTTCCTTGACGCGCTGGCCAAACTCGGTGCCCAATCGGGACAGTTCGGAGTTAACTTCACGCAAGCGTTGTTGCCCGGTGTCATCCAGTTGAATTCCGGACTGCCGGAACTCCTTGAGGTACTCCCGTACTAGTCGGGACGATTCTGCTTCCAAGTCTGTTGTATCGATGGCCGCGAATCGGTGGTAGAGCGCGCGGTTCATGTAAACAGCATCCTGGTGTGCCGACAACTTAGGTGACAGCTCTGTCTCCAGCGCCTTGATGGCGTCGGAAGCATCCGCGGAAACCAAGGTGAAGAATGCCGCAGCCGCCCTGTTGAGGAGAAGCCCCGACCGCTCCATGGCCAGTGCCGTGTTTTCCAAGGTAGCTGGCTCCTGATTGGCCACGATCCGGGAAATCTCCTGGAGGTGCGATGCCAATCCTGCCTCTATAGCCTCCGCATAGTGCTCTGCTGAGATGCCGGCAAAGGGCGGCAGCCCATAGGGCAGGGGGCTGGGGCTCAAGAGTGGATTAGTCATGAAGTGACTCTTTCACGTAAGAATCGTGTCCTCAAGGGCGGCACGCCCGCTTCCGCAAAGCTCCCGCCGTAGGATGAAAGCCATGGGCAAAATCACATTTTCCGGGGGATGGTTCGGTCCTCGCAAGGCGGTACTCGTGCTGAGTGCCGTGGTCGTGTCCCTATCGGTGAACGCCTGCGGTGTCATCGCGGAAAATGATGACGGGAACCGCAGCAGCGCCACTTCCGCCCCGGCAAACGTGAGCCCAAGCCCAACCCGCACCCCCGCACCGAACCCCACCCCAGGTAAGGGGCCCGCCTGCCCGGAGTTACGCTGCACCTCCATCACGGTGACAGGCGACATGTTGGTCCATACGCAGCTCTGGCAACAAGCGAGAGCTGACGCTGCGGCAGCTGGTCAGCCCGGCTATACGTTCGTTCCGCTTCTCGAGGGGCAGCGTCGCTACATTCGTAACAGCGATCTCGCCATTTGCCACCAGGAAACTCCCGTTGCAACCCCGGAAGGGCCGTTCTCTGCCTATCCATCGTTCAACGTGCCACCGCAGATCATCACAGCATCCAAGGATGTCGGCTACCAGGCCTGCACCACGGCCAGCAACCACACCATTGATCGCGGTACTGAAGGTTTGCTCCGGACACTGGACGCGTTGGACGCGGCGGGCCTGAAGCACACGGGGTCCTACCGGACGGAAGCGGAGTCCAAAGAGATACTCATGCTCCAAACGGACGCTGCCAAGGTGGCGGTCATCATTGGAACGTATGGCCACAACGGGCAAATCCCTGAATACCCGTGGTTGGTTGACGAGCTGGACCCAGTGGCCATGATCGCTAAGGCGAAACAGGCAAAGGCGTTGGGAGCCGACATTGTCCTGGGCGTCATGCACGCCGGTGACGAGTACGCCAGCGAAGCCAATGCCCAGCAGCAGGAAGTTGCGCACGCGTTGGTGGACAGCGGCCAGTTCACCATGATCTACGGGCACCACACCCACTCGGTGCTGCCGATCGAGAATTACAAAGGCACCTGGATCGTCTATGGGCTGGGCAACGGCGTCACCGAGCTGTCCCCGTGGTACGTCCTGAACAATGAGGGGCTGCTAGTCCGGGCACAGTTCAGCCAAAACGCAGCAGGTGTTTGGACTGCGTCGGATCTCGCCTGGGCCCCGTCAGTGATCGTTCGCGATCCCTATCGTTGGTGCTCCGTGGCCAGCGATGCACCACAGGGAGTCTGCGCTACACCCGCGGCCGATGCTGAGACCTACCAGCGGACCAAAGCGGTGGTTGAGTCCATGGGCGCAGCAACAGCAGGCGCGCACGAACTGCTGATCACCAAGGAAAAGTAGCGCCTACCGCGGCCGGCGTGCGGCGTGTTCGCGCGCAAGGCGGGCGTAACCGTCGTCGGGCGTTCCCGGCACGAACGTTCCGAACTTGCGTTCGGCTGCCGTTCGGATCAGGAAGTCCGCAATGGCCGGATTCTTCGGGAGCAGTGAACCGTGCAGGTAGCTCGCTACGACGTTGTTGTAGCGGGCGCCTTCATGTCCGTCCTTGCTGTTGTTGCCGGCGCCTTTCGTGACAGTGCCGAGGGGCTCGACGCCGGGACCCAAAGTTGTCTGCCCGCTGTGGTTCTCGTAGCCCAGAATGTCGCCGAACTCGGCTGATTTCATGGTTACGTTGCCGATGAGTCGCTCGTCAGTACCGTGGGTTTCGACGTCAAGAATGCCGATGCCGGGAATGACGGGCCCGGTGCTGGTCTTGAAGAACTTGCCGAAAAGCTGGTACAGCCCACAAATCACCAACATGGGGGCACCTTCATCCGCGAGTTGCTTCAACTGCGTGGCACGCGCCTGGAGATCGTCCTGGATGACCAGTTGTCCACTGTCCTGCCCGCCTCCGCCCACAATAATGTCGACGTCGTCCGGGAACTCGTCACCCACGTTGTATTCGAGCAACTCGGGCGTATAACCGTGCCACTTGATGCGTTGCTTCAGTACCAGGGCGTTGCCCCAGTCGCCGTAGATGTTCATTTCCCGCGGGTAGAGCTGGAGGACGCGGATTGTTCCCTTGCTGGGCTGTGCGTCTGAGTGGGGCTGTGTTTCCGGGTGGGGCTGTGTTTCCGAGGTCATGAGACCACCTCAACTATGGTGATTTTGGCCAGTTCACGGCGAATGGCGAGCATGGAGGTGTAAGTGCAGAAGACGCGCTTGGGCTTGCCTCGCGAGCCGTCTATGAAAGTCCGCAGGGCAGCGGTGATGTCCGGTTCCACTGTTCCGAACGGCACATCGTCGTACTGGAGGCGGAGGGCCATGTCGTAGGCGCGGACGCCGGTGAGGACTTCCACGCCGTCTTCCCGCAGGGATTCGAACTCGACGTCCCACAGCCAGGACATGTCCCTGCCGTCGGCGTAGTTGTCGTTGATGGCAATCATGGTGGCGTATCCGCCGGCGGGGAAGGACTTCAGTCCGAGTCGGAAACCGCTCGGGTTCTTCACAAGCACCAGCTCCAGGGGCTGGCCGTCCACCGTGAGGCTTTCGCCGCGGCCGAACGCGGGAGCAACTTCTCCCAACGCCTTGACGAGTTTGGGCGTGTCCACCGGCCCGGTTCCCAGGATGGCGCGCGCCAGCGACAAAGCTGCCGCAGCATTGAAGATGTTGTAGACGCCACGCAGTTTCATCGATGTGGTGACGGTTTCGTCGTCGAACTCAAAGTCAGCGTCCTGGGCGCCTACCCGGCGGAGTACGACGTCGGCAGCCGGCAGTTCTACATCGTCACCGGTTTCCGCAGCAACAGAGGTGCCTGACGGGGATGGACCAATGCCTGTGGTGCGCATTTCGTCGTCGTTGGGGAAAGTGCTGCGCAACGATTCGTCGAGTCCGAAGTACCGGATTTCGGGGTGGTGAACAGCGTCTAGGGTGTTGAGGGCGGCGGCAATCCGGGCAACGCGCGGGTCTTCCCGGTTGAGGACCACGGTGTCCGTCGTCTTGGAGGCGATGTGCTCCAGTAAGCGGGCGGTCTTGTCGATTTCTCCAAAGCGGTCCAGTTGGTCGCGCAGGACATTGAGCAGGAGGCTGAAGCGTGGCTCCACTTTGTTGACGAAGTGCACGGCGTGGGCTTCGTCGAGTTCCAGGATGGCGATGTCCGCATCGAGTCGTCCACGCCAATCCACATCGCCCAGGAGCGAAGCGGCCACACCTCGGGTGAAGTTGCTGCCGCTGCGGTTGGTGAAGACCTTTAAGCCCTGGCTTTCAAGGAGTTCCACCACCATTTTGGTGGTGGTGGTTTTACCGTTGGTACCACTGACCACAGCTACGCCGAGGGGGAGCGACGCGAGCGTTCGCTGCATGAAGCCGGGGTCGATCTTCTCGACCACCAAGCCGGGAAAAGCTGACCCTCCGCCCCGGAGTCGGGACAGTGTGCGGACCAGCTTGCCGAGGGGAACGCTGAAGGAAAGCATGCTCTGTAATATATCCCAGTCGGGGCATGGAACCCTGACTGACGGCAGCGCCCGACGGCCGGACACAAGGTTACTGAGGGCTTGGGCCACTATGATGGACCAATGACCAACCCCCTTTCCGAAGCTTCGTCACGCGTGGGTGCAGGACTCCGAATAGGCGTGCTGGCTCTCCAGGGCGACTTCCGCGAGCATATCCACGCTGTTGAGGCCGCTGGAGCCACCGGCGTGGGTATTCGCCGCCCGTCAGAGCTCGACGACATCGACGGCCTGATTATCCCCGGCGGCGAGTCCACCACCATAGACAAGCTTTCCCGGATCTTCGAAGTCCGTGACCCCCTTCAAAAGCGCATCGCGGAGGGCCTTCCCGTCTACGGTTCCTGCGCCGGTATGATCCTGCTGGCCAATGAAATTGCAGACCCGGCTACGGACCTTGACGGAAACCCCCAGCAGACTTTCGGCGGCCTGGATATTACGGTCCGCCGCAACGCTTTCGGACGACAACGCGAATCCTTCGAAACCGACCTCGATTTCAAGGGCTTGGATTTCAGTGCCGGTGAATCCGGTGTGGATCCCGTTCACGCGGTATTCATCCGCGGCCCCTGGGTGGAACGTGTTGGTCCGGGCGTGGAAGTCCTTGCCCAGGTTGATCCCGACCACGCCAGCCACACGGCTACTTTGCATGGAGTGGCTAGAATTGTTGCAGTGCGTTCCGGCCAACTGCTGGCCACCTCCTTCCACCCGGAAGTGACGGGAGAGAAACGCGTGCATGAACTCTTTATTCGAATGATCAGAGGAGAAGCGTAAAGCATGTCAGGCCACTCCAAATGGGCGACCACCAAGCACAAGAAAGCCATCATTGACGGCAGGCGTGCAAAGTCGTTCGCGAAACTGATCAAGAACATCGAAGTTGCTGCCCGCATGGGTGGACCGGACCTTGCCGGCAACCCGGGCCTTGAGCTCGCAGTCACGAAGGCAAAGAAGACTTCGGTACCCAACGACAACATCGACCGCGCCATCAAGCGTGGTGCGGGCCTCACCGGTGAAGTGGTGGACTACACCGAGATCATGTACGAAGCCCGCGGTCCCCAGGGTTCGGCGTTGTTGATTGAATGTCTGACCGACAACAAGAACCGTGCCGCTTCCGAGGTGCGACTGGCGATTTCGCGCAACGGCGGCACCATCGCCGATCCCGGTTCCGTGAGCTACCTCTTCGCCCGCAAGGGTGTTGTTGTCCTGCCCAAGAACGGCCTTAGCGAAGACGACATCCTGATGGCTGTCCTTGATGCCGGAGCCGAGGAAGTCAAGGACAGCGGTGAAAACTGGGAAATCCACTCCGAGCCCTCCGATCTCCAGGCCATCCGTGACGCCTTGAAGGAAGCCGGCATCGACTACGAAACTGACGAAGCCGAATTCGTTCCGTCCATGCAGGTCGACTTGGACGTTGACGGCGCCAAGAAGTTCATGAAGCTCGTGGATGCGCTGGAAGACCTGGACGATGTCCAGAACGTGTACAGCAATGCGGACCTCAGCGAGGAAGTGCAGGCTGCCCTCGACGCCGAGTAATCGGGTGGGCGCAGCGCATCAATTTTGACAACCAGCAGGCTTACAGCCATCAGGAAGGCCCGGACTTGACTCTTCGCGTATTGGGAGTCGATCCGGGCCTCACCCGTTGCGGCATCGGTGTGGTGGACATTGAGCGGAACCGCCGGGCAACCATGGTGGCCGTCGGAGTGGTGGGCACGTCCGCCGAGTTGACCTTGGACAAGCGTTTGCTGGTCATCGCCCAGGCAATCGACGAATGGTTGGACCTGCACAAGCCGGATGTCGTCGCCGTCGAACGTGTTTTCTCGCAAATGAACGTGAGCACGGTGATGGGCGTAGCCCAGGCTTCGGGCGTCGTCATCGTGGCGGCGGCACGCCGGGGTATCCCGGTCGCCATGCATACACCCTCCGAGGTGAAAGCCGCAGTTACCGGCAGCGGCACTGCCAACAAGGATGCGGTCACCAAATTGGTGACCAAGATTCTGCGTCTGGATGCTCCACCCAAGCCGGCTGATGCTGCCGACGCCCTGGCCCTGGCCCTCACCCACGCGTGGCGCGCAGGCAGTGGCATGGGCTCAGCCGGTGGTGCCAGCGGCAAGGCCGGACTTACTCCCGCGCAGAAAGCGTGGGCCGAAGCCGAAGCAAAAGCGCGCCGCAAACGGTGATTGTCGGCCGCTCTTGCTAGGGTATTCGTAGATATGTTCGGATAGTCCGCTTTGGCCGCAGTTTTCACGGTAACGGAGCAGGCAGTATTTCAGGAGCCGGGTCTTGATCAGTTTTCTCCGTGGAACCGTAGCCCACGTTGGTTTGTCCACCGCTGTTATCGACCTCAACGGTGCGGGAATGAGTGTCTTCGCCACACCGCAGACCTTGAGCCACCTCAAAACAGGAACCGAAGCCAAGCTTTTCACTTCCATGATCGTCCGTGAAGATTCACTCACGCTGTTCGGATTTGCCGACGACGACGAACGCGAAGTTTTCGACGTCCTGCTCAGTGTCAGCGGGGTTGGGCCCCGTTTGGCCTTGGCCGTCCTCGCCGTGCACGAACCGGAAGCCATCCGGGTGGCGGCTCACACTGGTGACAGCAAGGCATTCACCAAGGTGCCGGGCATCGGCCCCAAGGTGGCCGGCCGTATTGTCCTCGAGCTGGCCGGGAAGTTGGTTCCGCATGGAACCGGCACTGGTGCTGCTCCCGCCGCGGCCCCGAACGCAGAATGGAAGCCACAGGTAGTCGCAGCCATGACCAGTTTGGGATGGTCCGAGAAAGACGCCAACGGCAGTATCGACAAAGCAATGGCCGACTCGCCGGAACTCGTAGACGCAGGAAACGTGGCCCAAATACTTCGGGCTACGTTGCGCTGGCTTGGCCAGGACGGGGCGCGCGCCGGCAACCGTGTAGGCAGCCGTGGTTGAGCAGTCACTCGTCAACGGGGGAGAGGAACCGGAAGAGCGGGTCATTGAGGCTGCTCTCCGCCCCAAGAACCTGCACGACTTCGTAGGACAGCATCGGGTCCGCAAGCAACTTGCCCTGGTGCTTGAGGCTTCGAAGATGCGTGGCCGCAGCGCCGACCACGTGCTGATGTCCGGACCTCCCGGACTCGGTAAGACCACACTTGCCATGATCATTGCAGCGGAGATGAACGCGCCGTTGCGTATCAGCAGCGGACCGGCCATCCAGCATGCCGGGGATCTCGCTGCCATCCTTTCCTCGCTCTCGGAGGGCGAGGTCCTGTTCCTTGACGAAATACACCGCATGTCCAGGCCTGCAGAAGAAATGCTGTACATGGCCATGGAGGACTTCCGCGTGGACATCGTGGTGGGCAAGGGAGCAGGCGCAACTGCAATTCCCCTGGAGCTTCCGCCTTTCACCCTGGTAGGTGCCACCACCCGCGCGGGACTTCTTCCGGGGCCCTTGAGGGACCGATTCGGTTTCACCGGGCATCTCGAGTTTTATTCGGTGGCCGAACTCGAACTCGTCCTCCGCCGTTCTGCCGGGCTTCTGGACCTGAAGGTAAACTCCGCGGGTTTCACCGAGATCGCAGGTCGCTCCCGGGGAACGCCGCGTATAGCCAACCGGCTGCTGCGCCGTGTCCGTGACTGGGCGCTTGTTCATGGCATCGATCAAATCGATGCCCGTTCGGCGTCAGCTGCCTTGGATATGTACGAAGTGGACGAGCGTGGCTTGGACAGGCTGGACAGATCCGTCCTGGAAGCCCTCATCACCAAGTTCAACGGTGGCCCTGTTGGCTTGTCCACGTTGGCTATTGCCGTCGGTGAGGAACCGGAAACGGTGGAGACCGTGGCTGAACCGTTCCTGGTACGCGAGGGACTTCTGGGACGTACTCCGCGGGGTCGAATCGCGATGGCGTCGGCTTGGACCCACCTTGGTTACGCCGTACCGGCCGGAGTCTTTGGTCAAGAGACCCTCGCCTTGTTCGGTGAGGACGAAAACCACGCCGAAAGCATAGATACAGTCGGTTAACACGCTCTGTTCAGCTTTTCCCACTAGACTGGTATGACGCTCGGCACGTTCGAGTCCTTGATCCATGCCCGCTATGCGGATCTGCCAGGGACGTTGCCGTGAACCAAAACGTAAGTACAGAACGGAACTTCCCTGTGGATCCAATGACCATATTGCTGTTCGTCATGCTTGGACTCTTTGTCTTCATGATGTTCCGCCGCAACAAGAAGACCCAGCAGCAGCAGGCTGAAATGCAGTCCAAGTTCGCTCCTGGTGTCGACGTCATGACCAGCTTCGGTCTCTTTGGCCGCATCGTGTCCATCGACGAAGCCGAGAACAAGGTCGTCATCGAACTTTCCCCGGGTAACCAGGCCACGGTTCACCGCCAGGCAGTCACCAAGGTGGTCGAAACCACCCCCGAGGAAGCACCGGTTGTCCCGGATGACGCTTCTTCCCTGACCGCCGCGGAGACTGAGGCTCCTGCCGCCGTCGAGACACCGGAAGAAACCATCGCGCGCCTCAACAAAGAGGACAAGAAGGACAACTAGCACCGTCAGTCGCGGCGACACCGCGCAAGGCAACTTCTACGGCAGCGGAGAGCCGCCGGCAGACGCTCACCAGCGTCGGCCGGCGGCTGTCCGGCGATAACAGGAAGATCGATAATGGCACGGACCGGCCCCAAAAACTCAGCCCGCAGGGTGCTGACCTGGCTTGGAGCAATTTTCGTTGTATTAACCGCTGTCCTTGCTGGCGGAGTAGTGACTGGCAACGCCAGTTGGGCTCCGAAGCTTGCTCTGGACCTTGAAGGCGGAACCCAGATGATCCTGGCACCCCGGGTGGAGGGTTCCAGCGAGATCAATGAGGAGCAACTCAACCAGGCAGTTGCCATCATCCGGCAGCGAGTAGATGGTTCCGGTGTTGCTGAAGCCGAAATCAGCACGCAGTCCGGCCGCAACGTGGTGGTCAGCCTTCCGGGAACACCGTCGAAGGAAACCCGCGACCTGATCCAGGCTTCGGCTGACATGAACTTCCGCCCGGTCATCACTTACGGTGACCCGGCAGCTATACCGGCTGAGCAGCGCACTCCTGAGGATCAGCTGAACAAGCCGACCGCGGAGCCGGCCAACGCGAGTGATGTCAACTGGATCACCCCGGAAGTCCAGAAGGAATTCGAAGCACTCGACTGCGTTAATCCTTCGGCTGAAAAACGCGATCGGTCAGATCCGGCCAAACCGCTGGTAACCTGCGAGGCTGCCACTGCGACGACTCCGGCCATCAAGTACATCCTCGGGCCCGTTGAGGTCAAGGGGCAGGACATCAGCGATTCCAGCTTTACCCAGGTCCAGGGTGCCCAGGGCTCCGTGACGAATTCCTGGGGTGTCAACATTGTCTTCAACTCGGATGCAACCGCAAAGTTCAAGGCCGTAACTGAACGCCTCAACCAGTTCTATGCTGCAGCGCAGGCCCAGGGTACTGACGATCCCAAGTCACAGTTCGCCATTGTCCTGGACGACAAAGTACTTTCCGCCCCGCGAGCCCTTGCTGTCATCACTGATGGCAAGCCGCGGATCACGGGTAACTTCACCCAGGCGTCGGCGAAGGCTTTGTCTGACCAGTTGCGCTACGGCGCGCTGCCCATCAGCTTCGAGATCCAATCACAAGAGCAGATTTCGGCCACCCTCGGTGGCGACCAACTTCGCCTCGGCTTGCTGGCAGGCATGATCGGTCTGTTGCTGGTGGTTGTGTACTCCCTGTTCCAGTACCGCGCTTTGGGCCTTGTCACCATCGCGTCCCTTGTGGTGGCTGGTGTGCTGACCTATCTCGCCATTGCCATCCTTGGGTGGACGGAAAACTATCGTCTCTCCCTGGCAGGTGTGGCGGGCCTGATCGTGGCCATTGGCCAGACTGCTGACTCGTTTATCGTCTACTTCGAACGCATCAGGGATGAGCTGCGCGAGGGCCGTGGCCTGGTGTCCGCCGTCGAGAATGGTTGGAAGCGGGCCAAGCGCACCGTGCTGGCTTCCAAGGCCGTCAACCTCCTTGCCGCTCTGGTCCTCTATTTCGTAGCTGTCGGCAACGTACGTGGCTTTGCCTTCACCCTCGGCCTGACGGCCCTGGCTGACCTCCTGGTGGTGTTCATGTTTACGCACCCCATGCTGCAGGTCCTTGCCCGCACCAAGTTCTTTGGCGAAGGGCACCGTTTCTCAGGGCTTTCCCCGGACCGTCTCGGCGCAGTTCCCCTTTACCGGGGCGCGGGCCGCCTCCGTACGCCTGAGGAAAAGCCTGCCGTGGTTCGCGCACGCAACACCGGCGCGGCAGCCGAAGCCGAACGACGCATGACCATCGCCGAGAGGCGCCTTGCCGAGAAGGGCCAGCTCACTGGTACTTCCAACGGCACCAAGGAGGAGAAGTAATGACCACGAGCTTCGCAACCTTCGGCCACGAGCTATACACGGGCAAGCGCTCGTACAACTTCGTCAATTCCAAGAAAATCTGGTTCATCATTGCGGCGGTCGCCGTGGCACTCTCCATCCTGATTCCGGTGGTCAAGGGCGGTTTCAACCTTGGAATCGAATTCCGTGGCGGCTCCGAGTTCACTGTTTCAAATGTCAGCACCACTGATGCAAGCCTGGGCGAAAAGGCCGTCCACGACATCGTGCCCGATGCCATTCCCCGCGTTGCCAACGTGGCAGGCAACACCATGCGGATCCAAACGGATCAGCTGACCGATGACGAGACGAACCGGATCAAGGATGGCCTCACCAGCGCCTACGGCGTGACGGAAAACGAAGTGACATCCAACTTCGTGGGCCCAACCTGGGGTCAGGATGTCACTCGCCAGGCCCTCATCGGCCTGGTGGTCTTTGTTGCCTTGGCCGCTGTCCTGATGGCGCTGTACTTCAGGACCTGGAAGATGTCCTTGTCGGCACTCGTCGGCATGCTGGTCACCATGTTCACCACGGCGGGCGTCTACGCCCTGAGCGACTTCGAAGTGACGCCTTCGGCGATCATCGGCTTCCTGACGGTCCTCAGCTACTCGTTGTATGACACCGTGGTGGTCTTCGACAAGATCCGTGAGAACACCTCGGACATCTCCACCTCCACCCGCCGGACGTTCAGTGAAGAGGTCAACCTGGCCGTCAACCAAACCTTGGTCCGCTCCATCAACACCATGATGGTGGCCGTCCTCCCGGTGGCGGCAATCCTCTTCATTGGTGCCGGGCTTCTGGGCGCGGGCACACTTCGCGATCTTTCCCTGGCGTTGTTCGTGGGTATCCTCATTGGTACCGCGGCCACGATCTTCATTGCGGCACCGCTGTACGCGTGGCTCCGCCAGAGCGAGCCCGACCTCGTCAAGCAAGCCAAGAAGGTTGCCCACCGCAGGACTGAAGCCACCGTCTAGGGTTTTAAGTACCGTTGTTTGGCCGGGAGCCGGCCTCCGCGCGACTGCGGAGGCCGGCTCTTTGACTTGCCTGCGTCATCGTCATGTGCTGCCCGGTTGCAGAAGCATTCACCTGCGGGAATAGACTGGGAGAATTAAATCGGTTGTGAGGGGTACTTCTGTGGAAGAACGTGCGACGTCGGCACCACCGGCGGGCGGGGATGACGGCCGCAAGACTGTGGCAGTTCCGGCAACGAGTGTGCCCGGACGGACTGCAGCTGCGGTTCCGGTCGATGCTCCCGGCGCGCGTCCCACCTTCCCGGGACGGCGGGAGCGTACGCGTTCCCGGCTTGCCCGCCTGACGGGACGGGGAATCGCTCCGTACTCGCCGATCCTGGAGCCACTGCTGCGAACGGTCCGGGCGAACAATCCCAAAGAGGACTTCGACCTGATCCAACGCGCCTTCGCAGTGGCAGAGCAGAGCCACCAGGGTCAGAAGCGCAAGAGCGGTGATCCGTACATCACCCATCCGGTGGCCGTGGCCACCATCCTGGCTGAACTCGGCATGACCGGGACTACTCTGGCAGCAGCGTTGCTTCACGACACAGTAGAGGACACCCCCTACACACTGGCTGACCTCACGCGGGACTTCGGACCCGAAGTTGCCATGTTGGTGGATGGCGTCACCAAGCTGGATAAAGTCAGTTTTGGCGAGGCTGCGCAGTCGGAAACCGTTCGCAAGATGGTGGTCGCGATGGCCAAGGACATCCGTGTCCTGATGATCAAGCTTGCAGACCGCCTCCACAATGCGCGCACTTGGCGGTTCGTTTCAGCAGAGTCTTCATCGCGCAAAGCCCGTGAAACCCTGGAGATCTTCGCACCCCTGGCTCATCGCCTGGGTATGAACACCATCAAGTGGGAACTGGAGGATCTCTCCTTCGCTGCGCTGTATCCCAAGGTGTACGAGGAAATCGTGCGCATGGTGGGCGACCGCACGCCGGAGCGGGAAAAGAGCCTCAGCGTCATCCGCAACCAGATAGCGGATGACCTTCGAACGGCACGAATCAAAGCGACCATAACTGGCCGGCCCAAGCACTACTACTCGATTTATCAGAAGATGATCGTCCGGGACAAAGACTTCGACGACATCAACGACCTCATGGGCGTGCGTGTCCTGGTTGATTCGGTTCGTGATTGCTACGCCGCCTTGGGGACGCTGCATTCGCGGTGGAACCCCCTTCCGGGCCGGTTCAAGGACTACATCGCGATGCCCAAGTTCAACATGTACCAATCACTGCATACAACGGTGATTGGCCCGGGTGGCAAGCCTGTGGAAATCCAGATCCGCACCCACGAGATGCACCGCCGTGCAGAATACGGTGTGGCAGCCCACTGGAAGTACAAGGACCAGCCCAACCGCACCGCGCAAGGACCGGGCAGCCCTCGTGACGGCGACATGGGCTGGCTGCGGTCGCTGGTGGACTGGCAGCAGGAGACGTCGGATCCCGGAGAATTCCTGGATTCGCTCCGCTACGAGATCAACGCCCGGGAAGTGTTTGTTTTCACGCCAAAGGGTGAGGTCATGGCCCTTCCGGCCGGATCAACCCCTGTGGACTTCGCCTACGCCGTGCACACGGAGGTGGGCCACCGAACCATTGGTGCCCGCGTCAATGGCAAATTGGTTCCGCTCAACAGCGAGCTGAACCATGGCGACTGGGTAGAGATCTTCACCTCCAAGGCGGAAGGCGCCGGGCCCAGCCAGGACTGGCAGCACTTCGTCAAGTCGGCGCGGGCACGCAATAAAATCCGCCAATGGTTCACCAAGGAACGCCGCGAAGAAGCCATTGAACGCGGCAAGGACATGCTGACGCGGGCGATGCGGAAGCAGAACCTGCCCTTGCAACGCCTGATGACGCACGACGCTTTGTCCGCGGTGGCGGAGGACTTCCACTATGTAGACATCTCCGGGCTGTATGCGGGCGTTGGCGACGGGCACACCTCGGCCCAGTCCGTCATGGAAAAGCTCGTGGAGCACTTGGGTGGTCATGAAACACCCGACGAAGACCTCGATGAAGTCAGTATTCCTACCCAGGTTGCGAAGTCGAAGTTCTCGGATTCGGGCGTCATCGTGCGCGGCGTGGGTGATGTGTGGGTCAAGCTGGCCCGGTGTTGCACCCCGGTACCACCGGACCCCATCCTGGGCTTCGTAACGCGTGGATCAGGAGTTTCTGTCCACCGAACTGACTGCACCAATGTCTCGGGTCTTCGTGACCAGCCGGACAGAATTGTTGAAGTTGAGTGGGCACCCACCCAGTCGAGCGTGTTCCTGGTGGAGATTCAGGTGGAAGCTTTGGACAGGAAGTCCCTGCTGTCCGACGTGACCCGTATCTTGTCCGAGAACCATGTGAACATCCTGGCCGCGTCGGTTCATACGTCGAGTGACAGGGTGGCGATCTCGAAGTTTGCCTTCGAAATGGGCGATCCGAAGTACCTGCATCACGTCTTGAACGCGGTTCGCCGCATTGATGGCGTTTTTGACGTGTATCGCACCACGGGAAACCGCCGTCGCAGCTAGCCCGGATCTGAGGAAGCCAGCTGGCCCAGTGTTGCCAAGGCACGCTTCTTATGTGGCACTCGGGGAGCCGTCTCGACGGCCAGGGTGAGCAGCCGCAGCCTGATGCCAAGCTCCTCGCGTTCAAGAAGGCGCTTCAACGCCGGCAGCGCGCGATCGGGTTCGACGTGGAGGGCGATGTCCGCCGCGGTACGTAGTGGGCTGCTGACCAGCATTCCTCCGAGACTGACCACGTCCATCTGACCCAGCCGAACCTCATGGAGACTACATTGTGTGGTTCCCCGCAGGCTGGATATGCGATGTTTTGCATCGACCAGTAGTGACAGGTGCTCGGGCGGATTGGCGCAACCGTAGATCCATGCTGCCGTGAGCCGGCCGGCCACAACCTTGGTTCGGATTCTTTCCGGGACTGTGAGCGCCGCTGCACGGGCTCTGAGGCGGTGAGTGACAGCAACACCAGGGGAGGCGTAACTCTTCCCGTACAGGGGCAGCAGGATGCCATCGAACGCCATACTTTGCAGTTCGTTCCACGTAAAGATGCGGCTGGGGGAGTAGAGCTCGGAGATGACCGGCTCCAGTAAATGCGGGGCGTTGACAGCGGGGACCATTCATCGATCATTCCGTGCGGCCACCCTACGAGTACAGGCTCCGTCCCGGTTATGTGGATAACCGGAACGGAGCCTGCAGGAAAGATTTTGGCCCGGAGTCCTCTAGGCGAGGTCGCTTGCCGAGCGCTGGATCTGGTCAAGCCATGCCTGGCGAGCTTCCAGAGCCTCTCGGGCGGCCTTGATACGGCGCTGGTCGCCGGCCTTCTCGGCCTTCTCCAGATCGTCCTTGAGGCCTGCAATAGCCGATTCAAGCTGTGACAAGGCGCTGTTGGTGCGGGCCTTGGTTTCCGGGTTGCTCCGGCGCCACTTTTCTTCCTCGGCTTCACGGACCGCATCTTCGACCTTGCGAAGCCCGGCCTCAATCCGCCCCATGTCGGCGCGGGGAACCTTGCCGGCATCTTCCCAACGGTCCCTGATGGACTGCAGAGCCTTCTTGGCGGCGTTGAGGTCGTTGATGGGCAGGAGCGCCTGCGCCTCAGCCACCAACTGTTCCTTGACGGCCAGGTTCGCAGTGTATTCCTGGTCGATTTGCTCGTTGGCGGCCTGGCGGTTGCTGAAGAAGACGTCCTGGGCGGCGCGGAACCGGCCCCAGAGAGCGTCATCGTCCTTGCGGCTTGCACGCGGAGTGGTCTTCCACTGGTCCATCAGCCTGCGGTACTCGCCGGCTGCGAACCCCCAGTCGGTAGACGTTGAAAGCGCCTCGGCCTCCGCGATCAAGGCCTCCTTGGCTGACTTTGCCGCGGAGTTATTGCTGTCAAGCTGCGAGAAGTATGCGCGGCGGTGACGATCAAATACAGTGCGTGCCGAGCGGAAACGCTTCCACAGTGCGTCTTCGTTACTACGGCCAAGCCTGACCCCGCTCTTTTGTGCGGCTTTCCAGGTTTCAAACAACTCGTTCATGCGTGCGCTTGAAGTCTTCCACTGAATCTGCGCAGGATCTTGGCCGGCAATGGTCTCAGCTTCGGCAACAATTGCTTCGCGCGCGGCGAGTTCGTTGGCGCGCACCGCCTCGTGGGCAGCCTTCTCGGACTTCTCGAGTTCTACGATCTGGGCTGACAGGGCGTCCAAGCGGGCCTCAGCAGCACGGATGTCACCCACCATGTTGCGTTCCGCAAGTTGCTCGCGCAAATGAGTGACCGTCTTCTGCATGTCCGTGGCAGGAGCCTTGGACTCCACGCGGTGTTCCAGGAGAACCACCTGCGCGATGATGTCGTCGAACTTACGGGCAAAGTAGCCAAGTGCTTCGTCGGTGCTGACACCCGGGTACTGACCGACAGGGATTTCCTCACCATCCAGCGTCAGGAAGACGTGGCCATCACCTTCAGCCCGTCCCCATTTGGCGGCCTCGGCCAGTGAGGCAGCGGAGACCGCCGGGGCGGCAGGTACGACGGCGGCAGGAGCCTTGGGCCGGGCCGCGAAGGCCGCGGGGGACGGCGCCGCGGAAGGCGTCGGACGTGGAGCGGCAGGGGCTGCGGGTTCTGCGACCGGCGCCTCTTCCGGTGTTTCCGCGGCAGCCGGAGCAGTTTCCGCGGCTGGGGCGGCCTCCACCGGAGCTGATTCGGCAGCCGGAGTTGCTTCGTTGGCTGGAGTGGGCTCCGCCGGAGCCGGTGCCTCGGTACCGTTGGTGCCGGTTGCCTCGACTGTGTCTTGGTTGGCCACTACTGCTGTTTCGTCGGATTTCTGACTGTCTGTCACCGCTAAAAGTCTTTCGCTTGGAGGGAACTGCTCAGGTAATGCACCGCAGGCCGGGCCTGGAGCTGGTTACTTCAGAGAAAACGAGTCTATCGTGACAGGTGCCACAGGGGCGCCGTCGGTGGCGTTTTCACCGGGCTTAAGGCCTGCTGCGGCGATCTTGGTGACCACGTCCAGGCCGCTGGTCACCTTGCCGACCACGGTGTATCCGCCTGCGGTATCAGCCGGAATGGTGGTGTCCTTGTAGACGATGAAGAATTGGTGTCCGTTTCCATAGGCATCGTTGCCGGTGCGGGCAACGGCAATCGTCCCTGCAGGGTACTTGTTGTCTGCGGGGGTATTTTCCAGTGGCCCCCACCGATAATTTGCGTCGTCTGCGCCGTCTTCGGATTTGGCTCCGCATTGGAGGAGGCCAAACGTTTCGGACGTTGTCAGCCGGTGGCAGAACGCTCCGTTGTAGTAGCTGGCGTCGCTCAGGGACTTGAACACGGCAGCAGCTTGCGGAGCGGCGGTTCCGTTGAGTTCCAAACCGACAACACCGCTGTTCAAGGCCAACTCGCCCGTGAAGGTCTTTCCGGCAGCCGTATCAGGGCTGGGAATGTCTGCGCTGTTGGAAGCGGACGGGGAAGCGGAGGGCGAACTGAGCCCGGCCTCCGCGGCGGCGAACTCTGCCTCGGTGGGGTTGGAACTGAAGACGGTCAGTTGCAGCACTACGGCCAGAACCACTGCAACGCCAGCTGCACTCACGGCGATGGTGTTGTCACGTTTGCGTCGTTTGCCCTGTTCCTGCCGCAGGGCACGCTTCGCTTCCATCTGCCTAATGCGCCGTTTCGCTTCGCGGTCATCCCGCGACCTTGTTGCCAAGAGTCCTCCTGATTGTGTCCACTTTGGGTGGCTGCCGACAGGAACCGGGCATGCTGCATTAGATGTGCACGCGCGGAAAGCATAAACTGGCTGCCGCACATAGTTTATGCATGACCGGCTGGACGCCCGCCCTGTAAACGCCGAAAGGGTGTTTAAAGCTGCGGTGCAAAGCCAGTTTCAGCTTTCTTCGAGGAGACTTTTCCACCATGGCACGTACCGCCTCCCTGTCCGGATTCCCCGAGTGGCTTCCCCAGGAGCGGTTGGTGGAGCTCCATGTGCTGGATACGCTCCGGAAGACGTTTGAGCTACACGGCTTTTCTTCCATTGAGACCCGCGCTGTTGAGACCGTGGGCCAGTTGCTTCGCAAAGGCGAGATCGACAAAGAGGTCTATGGCCTGAGCAGGCTCCAGGACGATGAGGGCGAGGCTGCTAAATCCGACAAGGCTGACCCGAACGCCTTGGCCCTCCACTTCGACCTGACCGTTCCCTTCGCCCGCTACGTGGTGGAGAACGCCGGGTACCTGGCATTTCCCTTCCGCCGGTACCAGATCCAGAAGGTCTGGCGGGGCGAGCGGCCGCAGGAAGGCCGGGCACGCGAGTTCACCCAGGCAGACATCGATGTTGTGGGCGACGGCGAACTGCCGTTCCGCTACGACGTCGAAATCGCGCTGGTCATCGCTGAGGCCCTTAGCGCCCTGCCGATCCCGGACTTCCGGCTCCGGATCAACAACCGCAAGCTGGCCGAAGGCTTCTATCGCGGCATTGGGCTGACGGACACGGCCGGAGTACTGCGTAGCATCGACAAACTGGAAAAGGTCGGCGCCGCGAAGGTGGCGGAGCTGTTGAAGAGCGAGCTTGGTGCTACTGATGAACAGGCCGGTCTTGCCCTCGAATTGGCCACGATCCGTACGGAAGACACCTCCTTCGTGGACCAGGTCCGTGCGCTGGGAGTGAAGGACGATCTCCTTGAAGAGGGCCTCAATGAACTTGAGCAGGTCATCCAGGCGGCAGTCCAGCGCGCTCCCGGCAAGGTAGTGGCAGACCTCAGCATCGCCCGCGGCCTGGACTACTACACGGGGACCGTGGTTGAGACGGTGCTTGTGGGCCACGAGCAGCTGGGTTCCATTTGCTCCGGAGGCCGCTATGACGCACTTGCCAGCAAGGGCAACCGCAAGTTCCCCGGCGTCGGACTTTCCATCGGCGTGACGCGGCTTGTTTCCCGCATCCTCAGCCAGGAACTGGCCACAGCGTCGCGTTCTGTGCCTACGGCGGTACTGGTCGCCCTGAACTCGGACGACAGCTGGTCGGCTGCGCAGGACATTGCAGCCCAATTGCGGGGCCGGGGGATTGCCACGGAGGTGGCCGCCAAGGCCGAGAAGTTCGGAAAGCAGATTAAGTTCGCTGATCGCCGGGGCATCCCTTTCGTCTGGTTCACCGACGACGACGGCAACCACCAGGTCAAGGACATCCGTTCGGGGGAACAGGTTGACGCCGACCCCGCCAGCTGGACGCCCTCTGAAGAGGATTTGTACGTCCGCGTTACCACCGCGGGCTAGGAAACATCCATTGTTCCGTCCTCGTGGCATGAGCTGTGGCGGGGGCGGGTAAACTCGGACGGGATCGTCTTTGCAACGATCCCCCTATATTTCATGCTGAAAGGAATGCTGTGCTGCGCACACATGACCTCGGATCTCTTCGCTCCGAGCACATTGGACAAACCGTTACCCTGGCCGGCTGGGTGGGGCGCCGCCGTGATCACGGTGGCGTTGCATTCGTTGACCTGCGTGATGCGTCCGGTGTAGCCCAGGTGGTTGTCCGTGAGGAAGAGGTCTTCCACGGCTTGCGGAATGAGTACGTCCTGCAGGTGACGGGTACTGTCAACAAGCGTCCTGAAGGCAATGAGAACCCTGCGTTGGCTACGGGTGAGATAGAGGTCATCGCGGACAAGGTTGTCATCCTCAACACCTCCGAACCCCTGCCGTTCCAGATCGACGAACACGTGGAGGTCGGCGAGGAAGCCCGTCTCAAGCACCGCTACCTTGACCTCCGCCGCCCCGGCCCCGCCCGCAACATGCGTCTGCGTTCCGAGGCGAACCGTGTGGCACGTGAACTCCTCCACCAGCGGGGCTACGTCGAAATCGAGACCCCCACGCTGACGCGTTCGACGCCGGAAGGCGCCCGTGACTTCGTGGTCCCGGCACGTCTGGCGCCGGGTTCCTGGTACGCCCTTCCGCAGTCGCCGCAGCTTTTCAAGCAGCTCCTCCAAGTGGGCGGCTTCGAGAAGTACTACCAGATTGCCCGCTGCTACCGTGATGAGGATTTCCGCGCGGACCGGCAGCCGGAATTCACGCAGCTGGACATCGAAGCCAGCTTCGTGGACCAGGACGACGTCATTGAGCTCGGCGAGGCAATCGTCAAGGCCTTGTGGCAGCTGATCGACGTCGAGATCCCCACCCCGATCCGCCGTATGACGTACTTGGACGCCATGGCCAAGTACGGCTCGGACAAGCCGGACCTGCGTTTCGGCGTTGAACTGACTGAGCTCACCGAGTTCTTCAAGGACACCAACTTCGGTGTCTTCAAGGCGCCGTACGTGGGCGCCGTCGTGATGCCCGGTGGCGCTTCCCAGCCGCGCCGTACCCTGGACGGTTGGCAGGAATTTGCCAAGCAGCGCGGGCACAAGGGCCTGGCCTATGTTCTGTTCAAGGAAGACGGCGAGTTGGCTGGCCCGGTGGCCAAGAACCTGACCGAGGCCGAGCGCGAAGGCCTGGCGGACGCTGTTGGCGCCAAGCCCGGCGACTGCATCTTCTTCGCGGCAGGCGAAAAGTCCGCAGCCCGCGCCCTGCTGGGTGCTGCCCGCGTTGAAATCGGTCACCGCACCGGCCTGATCGACCCCAAGGACTGGGCTTTCGTCTGGATCGTGGACGCTCCCATGTTCGAACCCGCGGCCGCGGCTGTCGCGTCCGGTGACGTTGCAGTGGGCGGTGGCCAGTGGACGGCTGTGCACCACGCCTTCACCTCGCCAAAGCCCGAGTTCCTGGACACCTTCGACAAGGACCCGGAATCGGCGCTCTCCTACGCCTACGACATCGTCTGCAACGGCAACGAGATCGGCGGCGGTTCCATCCGTATCCATGAGCGCGAAGTACAGGAACGCGTCTTCCAGCTCATGGGCCTGGACAAGGAAGACGCCGAAACCAAGTTCGGCTTCCTGCTCGAGGGTTTCAAGTACGGCGCACCTCCGCACGGCGGAATGGCCCTGGGCTGGGACCGTGTGGTTGCTTTGCTGGCCGGCGTCGAGTCGATCCGCGACGTCATTGCCTTCCCGAAGTCGGGCAACGGCTACGACCCCCTGACCGCGGCGCCGGCACCGATCACGCCGCAGCAGCGCAAGGAAGCCGGCGTCGACTTCAAGCCGGAGGTCAAGTCGGAGTCCAAGCCCGCAGCCAAGCCGGAAACCAAGTCCGAGTAAGTTTCTGCCCAAAAGGCTCCTCACTGTTGTGGGGAGCTTTTTGCGTTCCAGCCACAGGGAGACCCGCATGATGGAGCAAGCAGTCCTGGAAACACTTATGGACAAGGCCTGGCCCGCCCTTGAGCGTGAAAAATCGGGGGAGTGGGTCCTCCGTGCTTCGGGCGGAGTGACCCAGAGGGCTAACTCCGTGTGGCCAAGCACCTCGGGCGGCGGCCCGAACGGCAAGCCGGGCATCACACGAGCCGTGCGTGCAGCAGCGGAGTGGTATCGGCATCGTCGCCTTCCCTTGATCTTCCAGGTGTTCGACGACTCCCGCAGTGCCGGACTCAATGCTGTCCTGGATGAGCAACGCTTCACCAGGCAATCCGCAACAAGGATCATGGTCCGCGGCATGGATGAGCTGCCGGTCAGCAGTTCGGGACGGAACGTTGAACTGGCTGATGAGCCCTCCGAAGAATGGCTGCGCGTCTGGTGGTCCGTGGACGGCCGTGGCGGTAGTGCAGAACTGTCCGTCGCCCATAAGATTCTCACCGGCTGTCCGGCGCTGTACGCAATGGTGAGGGACGACGACGGCGTCCCCGCCGCCGTCGGACGTCTCGCCCTGGTGGATGGTTGGGGCGGAATTTACAGCATGGCGACGTCGGCCGGGCACCGCAGGCGCGGCTATGGGACGGACGTGCTGACTGCGTTGTTGCACGCCGGGACCCGGCAGGATCTTAAGGGATTCTGGCTCCTTGTCACCGAGGCCAATCGTGGAGCGCAGATACTGTACTCGCAAGCAGGTTTCGCCCACTCCGGCAGCTACCTGTACCGGCAGGCGCCGCTGAGGCGTGCGTCCAGCGGCTGCTAGGTTGGCGGGTCGGTGACCGTAATGCGCACGGAGCAGGCGTCGGCAGCCGCTTTCGCCAGCACGGCAGTCTTTGGCCCTTGAATGTCCAGGAAGGCTAAGCGAGTCCGCCCTGCTATGGCTTTGAGCAAGGGCTGGGAGAGAAGCTGATCCACCAGGACGCGGTCGCCGCCCGGGACGATGTACTCAATGCGGTGTTCGTTGAAGATGCGGGAAGCCTGTTCTGCCGTGGCTTTGGCTTCGAGGAAACGACTGCCGCTCTTCGAAGCCAGGATCGTGGAACCGCTGGCAGCAGCTATGGCGTAGCCGCCCCTGCGAATAAGGAGCAGTCCAAGCCGCCTTTCCTGGTTCGCAAGCGAAGCCAGGCGTTCCAGCTCAGTACCGCCCCGTCCCGGACGTCCGTCAGCCGGCCAAGGGGCCTTCAACATTGCAGTCGCACCGTCGGCTGCCCGCAGGAGCAGCCCACCGTCGTCGAGGTCTTCAGCAACGGCGCCGTGGCTCGCCGCGAACCGGTCGGCCCAACCCTGCAACCTGGCCGCGGGCACCAAAGCGGTCCGCCTGCCGGAAGGCTGGTGCGGGGCAGATGCTCGGCGATCCACGTCGATGTCTCCTTTGCTGGAACTATGAGTAGCCTATCCATGTGGAAGATCTCTTTGGTGCCGGTGCAGTTGACGACGACGAGTCGGAGGATCTGCCTGCGTCAGGGGGTCCCTCCGATGCTCATTGGATGGCTTCCCAACGCAGTCCACTGGCGGTAAGAATGCGTCCCCGGTCGCTGGACGAGGTGGTAGGGCAGCAGCACCTCCTGGGGCAAGGTTCGCCTTTGCGGCAACTGGCAGCGGGTGCTGAGGCTGCCGGCCCGGCGGGTCCGAGCTCGGTGATCCTTTGGGGGCCTCCCGGGACAGGGAAGACCACGCTCGCCCACGTGATCGCGCGCGGACCCGGACGTAAGTTCGTTGAGTTGTCGGCAATCACCGCCGGAGTCAAGGACGTCCGGCGCGTCATGGACGAGGCCCTGACGGCCCGGGACCTGTACAAGAAAACCACGGTTCTCTTCCTCGACGAGATTCATCGCTTTAACAAGGCCCAACAGGATGCACTGCTGCCCGGTGTCGAGAACCGCTGGGTTGTGCTGGTAGCTGCAACCACGGAAAATCCTTCCTTCTCCGTGGTGTCGCCGCTCCTGTCACGCTCACTCCTGCTCACCCTGAAGCCGCTCACCGATGACGACATTTCGGGACTGCTGCAGAGGGCTGTGGCCGACGCCCGCGGCCTTGCCGGCCGTGTGGAGCTTAGCCCCGAGGCATTGGACCACCTGGTCCGGCTATCCGGCGGTGATGCCCGACGGGCGCTGACAGCACTGGAAGCAGCTGCCGGCGTCGCCTTCGGTGACTCTACCGCCGTCGATATTTCGGATGACGCCCCAACAGTGGCCGAAGGGGAGGGCGACGCTGACGACGGCGAATCCGGACTCGCCAACGACGGCCTGCCTGATGCTCCGGTATTGGTGGAACTCCGGCATACTGAACGCGCCTTGGATGCGGCGGCCGTTCGCTACGACCGCGCCGGCGACCAGCACTACGATGTGGCCAGTGCGTTCATCAAGTCCATCCGGGGCTCGGACGTGGACGCGGCCTTGCACTATTTGGCACGCATGCTTGAAGCCGGGGAGGACCCAAGGTTCGTGGCGAGACGGATCGTGATCTCGGCGGCCGAGGATATTGGCATGGCCGACCCCACGGCGTTGCAGACTGCAGTCGCGGCGGCGCAGGCAGTGCAGTTGATCGGTATGCCGGAGGGCCGCATCGTGTTGGCCGAAGCCGTGGTCCACCTGGCCACTGCGCCCAAGTCCAATGCCGCCTATATGGGTTTGAACAAAGCGGTGGCCGACGTTCGTGCAGGTTTTGGTGGCGGCATTCCCATGCATTTGCGTGACGCACACTACCCCGGGGCCAAACAGTTGGGCCATGGCAAGAGCTACAAGTACGCGCACGACGAACCACACGGTGTGGCAACCCAGCAGTATCCGCCGGATGACCTGGTGGGTAAGGACTATTACCAGCCCACCAATAACGGAGCTGAACGGGATATTGCCGCCAGGCTGGAACGGCTCCGCAAGATCGTACGCGGGGAGTAGCCGGCAGGATCAGGCCAACTGCGGGTGGCGGCCCTGCGCGTGATAGGATAATTGCTTGTCTGGCATGGCCCGACGCACAACCCCTTTGAAGATTTCTTCAATAGTGCTGTGCGCCCGGGCTAGTAGCAAGAGGCAGCGGTTGGCCGATGCTCTCCCTGATGGAGGCCAGTAACACTGACACACCGCAGTAATTGGAAGGACACAAGTGGCTAACAACACTCGTGCTCGCCGTACCGCACGCCTTTCGCGTGCACTCGGCATTGCTCTGACCCCCAAGGCCGCCAAGTACATGGAGCGCCGTCCGTACGGCCCCGGCGAGCATGGCCGTGCCCGCAAGAAGCAGGACTCCGACTACGCCGTACGTCTGCGCGAAAAGCAGCGTCTGCGCGCCCAGTACGGCATCCGCGAAGCCCAGATGACCCGTGCCTTCGAAGAAGCACGCCGCACCAAGGGCCTCACCGGTGAAAACCTGGTTGAGCTGCTCGAAATGCGTTTGGACGCCCTCGTGCTCCGTGCAGGCTTCGCCCGCACCATCGCACAGGCCCGCCAGCTGGTTGTGCACCGCCACATCATGGTTGACGGCATCCGCGTGGACCGCCCGTCCTTCCGCGTTGGCGAAGGCCAGCTCATCCACGTTCACAGCCGCTCCGAGGTTATGCCCCCGTTCCAGGTGGCAGCCGCTGGCGCACACGTGCTCAACAACGTGCCGGCATACCTGGACGTCAAGATTGACGCCCTTCAGGCCCGCCTGGTTCGTCGCCCCAAGCGCTCCGAGGTCCCCGTGATCTGCGAAGAGCAGCTCGTCGTCGAATTCTACGCTCGCTAAATTCAAGCAGCGCATACAAAGAAGCCCGTGGCACACGCCGCGGGCTTCTTTGTATGTAAGGTACCGGTCCAAATAGGTAAGGTACTTGGGGAGGCTTCGGCCAAAGCCGTGAACCGGCTGGTGCGAGGCAGCGAAACGATCCAAGGAGAGAAATTCTATGTCTGGTGGCGACATCGCCGGCCTCATCGCAGCAGGAGTCTTCGCACTCCTCGTCTTGCTTTTGGCCGTGCCCATTTTGAAGCTGGGCGGCGTCTTTGACGAGGTGCGGACCTCCATCCGTTCCATCAGCGACGGCGCCACGCCCCTGATGGATGAAGTGACTGCAACGGTCACCACCACCAACCAGCAGTTGAAGAAGGTTGACGGCATCGCCTCCAACGTCTCCGATGCATCGGCCAACATCTCCGCGTTGTCCTCGCTCGTTGCAGCCACGGTAGGCTCACCGCTGATCAAGGTGGCTGCCTTCAGCTATGGCGTTCGTTCTGCCTTCGCCGGACGCCGGACGCCTTCCTCTGGCCGTCGCAGCCGCTGAATAAGTCAGCCGCCGAACAAGCCAACTGCTGAATTACAGGGAGACTGAAACCTCATGAAGAGAATTGTCTGGATGGGCATCGGCGTCGCCATCGGCGTCATTGCCTTCCGTAAGATCACCGAAGCGCAAGCAAACCTTGGGCCGGAGGGCCTTAATCGTGCCGTCGGCCGGATGGCTGACGGACTGTTCGACTTTGCCGACGCCGTGCGTACAGGGATGCATCAACGCGAAGAGGATTTGCGGGCAGCGTTGGGGATCGACGACGCCGGAGCCGCTCGGCGCTAGTGGGAGCGGTTCGCCCCCACGCCCTCAACAGGGCAGAATGGAAAGCTGCGGAACGGCACCAGCCGGTTCCGCGCACATCGTGTGCAGTGAATTGAGAAGGGTAAGTAATCAGCTAATGAAGTCGCAGGAGATCACCAAGCGCTGGGTGGACTTTTTTGTCAACAAGGGCCACACCGCCGTTCCCTCCGCGTCGCTCGTTTCCAGCGACCCGTCACTTCTCTTCACTGTGGCCGGAATGGTGCCTTTCATTCCTTACCTGACCGCGCGCGAAGAGCCTCCCTACAGCCGTGCAACGAGCGTCCAGAAGTGCATCCGCACCGGAGACATCGAGGAAGTGGGCAAGACCGCCCGCCACGGCACGTTCTTCCAAATGTGTGGCAACTTTTCCTTTGGCGATTACTTCAAGGAAGACGCCATCAAGTTCGCTTTCGAGCTGCTCACCACCAGTGTTGACGACGGCGGTTACGGGCTTCCGGCCGAACGTCTTTGGGTGACTGTCTACGAAGAGGACGACGAAGCCAAGGAGCTGTGGCTCAAGAACACCGGAATTCCGGCAGAGCGCATCCAGCGCATGGGCAAGGCTGACAACTACTGGTCAACTGGCCAGCCAGGCCCGGCCGGCCCCTGCTCGGAGATCTATTACGACCGCGGCCCTGCCTACGGAATCGAAGGCGGCCCCCTGGCCGACGAGACCCGTTACATCGAAATCTGGAACCTCGTGTTCATGCAGTACCAGATCGAGAACGTCCGCTCCAAGGTGGACTTTGACATCGTTGGTGAACTGCCGCAGAAGAACATTGACACCGGCTTGGGTATGGAACGTCTCGCGATGATCCTCCAAGGTGTCGAAAACATGTATGAGACCGATCAGGTCCGTCCGGTCATCGACAAAGCTGCTGAATTGTCCGGCCGCGAGTACACCTCGGCTGAATCTCCGGAAGACCCGCACCACACGGACGATGTCCGCATGCGCGTCGTTGGCGACCACATTCGTTCTGCGTTGATGCTCATCGCTGACGGCGTCGCACCCTCCAATGAGGGCCGTGGCTACGTGCTGCGCCGGCTCATCCGCCGCGCTGTACGCGCCATGCGCCTGCTCGGCGTCGAAAAAGCTTGCCTGCCTGACCTCCTTCCCGCCTCCCGCGACGCCATGAAGGGCGTATACCCGGTGGTGGAGACTGATTTTGCCCGCATCAGCCGTATTGCCTACGCCGAAGAAAAGGCGTTCCTGCGCACCATTGCTTCCGGTACGGCCCGCCTGGAGGATGCAGTAGCCGAATCGAAGGCTGCCGGCGTTCCCCTGTCCGGCGCGGACGCTTTCGCCTTGCACGACACTTACGGCTTCCCGATTGACCTGACCTTGGAAATGGCGGAAGAGGCCGGGCTCAAGGTGGACGAGCCAGGCTTCCGTGCTCTCATGCTCGAGCAGCGCCAGCGTGCCCAGGCCGATGCCAAGGGCAAGAAGGGCGGCCACGCCGACCTCAGCGCCTACCAGGAGCTCCTCGGCAAGGGCGAGACCGTCTTTACGGGATACGACGAACTTGAGGGCGAGGCAAAGGTCCGCGGCATCGTCAGCGGTGGCCGTGCCGTAGCGCATGCCTCCACAGGTGATGAGATTGAGTTGGTCCTCAACGAAACCCCGTTCTATGCAGAAGCCGGTGGCCAGTCAGCTGACACCGGCCTCATCACCGGCGATGGTTTTGTGGTGGAGGTCCTGGACGTACAGCGTCCCATCAAGGGCCTGAGCGTGCACAAAGCAATTGTCCGTGAAGGTGAGATCGGTTCCGACGCGCTGGTGCGCGCCGCCGTCGACCGTGAACGCCGCCATGCTGCCGAACAGGCCCACACCGGCACGCACATTGTGCATGCGGCACTGCACCAGATCCTGGGCCCGGAAGCTACCCAGCGCGGTTCCTACAACAAGGCCGGGTACCTTCGCTTCGACTTCGCCTGGGGCGAGGGTTTGAGCACCGCCACACGGTCTGAAATCGAAGAGGTCTCCAACATCGCCATCCGGAACAACTACCGGGTGGACACCAAAGTCATGGGGCTCGCTGAAGCCAAAGCACTGGGCGCCATGGCTCTGTTCGGTGAGAACTACGGCAGCGAAGTCCGCGTAGTGGAGATCGACGGCGCGTGGTCCCGCGAATTGTGCGGTGGCACCCACGTTTCCAACACTTCCCTGATCGGCAGCCTTTCCTTGCTGGGCGAACAGTCTGTTGGGTCCGGAAACCGTCGTGTCGAGGCTTTTGTTGGCTTGGACGCATTCCGTCACTTGGCAGCCGAGCGTGCTCTGGTTTCCGAGCTCACGGAACTCTTGAAAGTTCCGTCCGGACAACTCGCTGACCGCATCTCCAGCACCCTGAACAAGCTCAAGGCCACGGAGAAGGAGCTTGACCGTCTCCGCAAGGAACAACTTGCAGCGGCGGCCGCAAACCTGGTGGGTACCGCCAAGGATGCCGCTGGTGTTCGGGTGGTAGCTCACGACGCCGGTCAGGTGGGCGGAGCTGACGATCTGCGCAACCTCGCCCTAGATCTGCGTAATCGACTGGGTTCGGAGGCCTCCACCGTGGCTGTTGCGGGTGTAAGCAATGACCGGCCCGTCATTCTGATCGCTACTAACGAGGCTGCCCGGGAAGCAGGCGTAAAAGCCGGCATGCTTGTCCGCCTGGCCGCAGGGATCCTCGGTGGTGGCGGTGGCGGCAAGGACGATGTCGCCCAAGGCGGCGGCACCGACGCTGGGAAGGTCTCCGAGGCCCTCACAGCGGTGGTGGATGCGATAGCCAAGCGCTGACGGTGAATTCCAGTACTGACAGCGGCGTCTACCCCCACGGCATCAAGCTGGGGGTAGACGTCGGTACCGTCCGGGTGGGTCTGGCCATTTGTGATCCCGACGGGATATTGGCCACGCCGTTCAAGACGGTAGGGCGGGACAGCAAGAAAAACTCCGATGTTCGCGTAGTGGTCAAGCACGCGGCGGAGTTGCCGGCGGTCCAGATTTTTGTGGGTCTACCACGAACCATGAAGGGCGAGGAACGCGCGTCTGCCCAAATGGCCATGGACTACGCGGACCTTCTTACCAGTGAGCTTTCGCGCGCCGGTTTGGACGTTCCTGTAAACCTCGTCGATGAGCGACTTTCCACTGTTACGGCACACCGCAACCTGCACGAAGCTGGCATGAGCAGCAAGAACCACCGTAAAGTGGTTGATCAGGTTGCCGCTGCTGGAATACTTCAGCACGCAATCGACATGCAAAAAGCCCGAGGAACGGACGTTGGCCGCCGAGTGCAGGCACCGGCGCAGTCCGAGAAACCCAGCAGTGCCCCAACGCTGCGGGCTGCCTCAGGCCGTGAATCCGATTCTTCTAAGAGGGGACTGCAACTGTGAGCCCGGTCAACAACGACCCCTCCAGCGGTACCGCCGGCGGCGGTATGTCGCTAACCCGCAAAGAGCTGCGGGCGCGTGAACGATTCCTCGCCACGCAGAACCACAATGTGGTGCCCGTTCCTGAAGCGACTCCGGGAGAGGCGGCTCCCTCGGCGGAAGTTGAGCCGGAATTGCCCCGACCAGTCCCGGCCGTGCAACCTGCGCCCGCGACGCCGCCCCCCACACCCGTCGCGCCCCCAACACCTGTCGCGCCCCCGACTCCTGTGGCACCCCCAACGCCCGCGCCGCCTGTCGAGGAGGCCGGCGACGCCGAGGTGCACGCAGCACAGGTGCTTGGTGAGCCGGAAAGTCATCACGAGGACCTGCACGAGGCAGACGTCCACGTCCGCGAGGATGAAGTCCACGCCCAAGAGGCCAGTGAACACGAGGTCAGTGGACACGAGGTCAGTGGACACGAGGTCAGTGAACACGCCTTCAGTGAACACGCCGCCGTTGATCACGGTGATATTGACGACGGTCATAACCAGCACGAGTTCGCTGCGCATGACGGCCACTATGAGCTGGACATCCACGAAGAACTTCACGATGACGTTCATCTCCATGATGAGCACCACCATGACCTTATTGCCCCTGCTGCCAGTCCGGCGTCCAAGGCTGCCGCGAAGAAGGCCCGCCGCCGTCGTCGTGTCCTGGCTCTCCTGATCACGCTGGGTGTCTTCGTCGCCGCCATCGCCATTGGTGCGCAGTTCCTGAAGCCCCTGCTTGGCATGGATAGGGTCACCGATTACCCGGGTCCCGGAACGGGATCGGTGACCATCACCGTACCCGAGGGATCCGGTCCCAAGGCCGTAGCCAACGAGCTCGTTCAAAACCGCGTGGTTGCAGACTCCGATGCCTTTGTTGAGGCGTTCCTGAGTGAAGGCGGGGAACTGTCTCCGGGCGACTTCACGTTCCGTACCGAAATGAAGAATTCCGACGCCGTGGCTGTCCTCGTCAACAAGGACGCCGGCAAAGTGATGTATTTCGCTCTGAGTGCCGGCTTGCGCATCAATGAGTCACTGGAGGCCATTTCCAAGGGTTCCGGCATTCCCGTGCAGCAGCTCAACGCCTTGAACCAGGCTCCGGCGCAGTTCGGAGTTCCTGCCAAGGCTAAGAACCTGGAAGGCTTCCTTGCCCCGGGCGAATACCGGTTTGAGCTGGGGACGCCCGCGAAGGACATCATCCAGAAGTTGGTAACCACCACCCTTGATGAACTCAAAGCCCAGGGTGTTACGGACCCCGCCAAGCAGTACGACACCGTAACCATCGCCAGCATCGTGCAGGCCGAAGGTGGTCAGGCAGATTACGGGAACGTGGCCGGAGCCATTTACAACAGGCTCAAGCCCAACAACGTAGAGACCAGCGGCCTGATCCAGTCCGATGCCACTGTGACGTACGGCTTGGGCAAGAAGTCGTTCCACCTCACTGAGGAAGAAAAGGCCGACAAGTCCAACGCCTACAACACGTACGCCAACGTCGGGCTACCGGTAGGACCTATTGGCTCGCCTGGAAAGACGGCGATTGATGCTGCAGCCAAGCCAACGCAGAATGAATACCTCTACTGGGTGACCATCAACCTGGACAGCAAGGAAACCAAGTTCTCCAAGACGTTGGCTGAGCACAACACCTACGTTGAGCAGTACAACGCATGGTGCCAGGCCAACGCGGGACGGTGTGTGTGAGTCGTCGCGCCGCGGTACTGGGGCACCCGATCTCACACTCGAAATCTCCGGCACTGCACTCAGCTGCCTACGCCAAGTTGGGTGTGGATATCGAGTACTCGGCCATCGACGTCACTGTGGAACGGCTTCCTTCATTCATGGACTCGCTCCGCGGAGATGACGCTTGGTGCGGCCTCTCGGTCACCATGCCGCTGAAGTCGGCAATGGTCAAGGAAGTGGACGAAGTCCGTGGCGCCGGCGCCCATCTGGGCGTTATCAATACGGTGGTTTTCGAGCACGACGCCGGACAGGTCCGTCGGGTGGGTTACAACACTGATGTTGCCGGCATAGTGGAAGCGGTCCGCTACGCGGGCGTCGCAGCCGCACCCCACGCGGCCATCTTTGGTGGCGGTGGCACCTCAGCTGCGGCTGTAGCCGCTGTGCAGGAACTTGGGGCCCGTCACGTCGACGTTTTCGTTCGCGACGCGGGACGTGCCGGCGATGCGCAAGCGGCCGCGGCCGCCGTCGGAATTTCCCTGGCCATCCGGCCCCTGACGGAAGCGGCAACTGCTGTGGCCGGCACGGATCTGGTGATCTCCACGTTCCCGCCTCGCGCTGCCGATTCGTTGGCTGAGGAGCTTGCGGAGTTGCCCGGCACCGGGGCTGGAGTCCTGCTGGATGTTGCCTACGATCCTTGGCCCAGTCGCCTCGCGGAAGTGTGGCATGGTCACGGGGGAGCGGTAGTCCCGGGCCTGGAGATGCTGATGTATCAGGCGGCCGAGCAGATCAGGCGTTTCAGCGGCTGTGACGTGGATGCCGCCGTCATAGATGTGATGTGCGACTCAGTCGGGCTTCCCCGGCGAGTGTTCTAGAAGCCTTACATGGCAGGATTGGTTATATGTTGCGTTGGTTGACTGCCGGTGAATCCCATGGTCCGGCCCTGATCGGAATTGTTGAAGGCGTGCCTGCCGGTGTTGAACTCACCAGCGGGCAGATTCGTGACGCGTTGGCGCGTCGACGCCTGGGCTATGGACGTGGTGCCCGCATGAAGTTTGAACAGGACGAGGTCACCATCATGGGTGGTGTCCGGCATGGACTTACCCAGGGTGGCCCTGTTGCCATCCAGGTTGGCAACACCGAGTGGCCTAAATGGGAGCAGATCATGTCTGCTGATCCCGTGGACCCCAAGGTCCTCGCCGACCAAGCCCGCAATGCACCTTTGACCCGTCCGCGCCCGGGGCACGCCGATTTCACGGGCATGCAGAAGTATGGCTTCGACGAAGCCCGTCCGGTCCTTGAGCGTGCCAGCGCACGCGAGACCGCCACGCGAGTGGCTCTTGGTACCGTCGCTGCACAGTTCCTGAAGCAATTGGGCATCGAGTTGGTAAGCCACACCGTTTCCATTGCCAGCGTGACAGTGCCCGAAGGCCGGCCTTTGCCGGTGCCGCAGGACGTCATAGCCCTCGACGCCGACCCCCTGCGTTGTTTCGACCGCGAGACGTCCAACGCGATGGTGGCTGAGGTTGATGCTGCCCACAAGGAAGGCGAAACCCTGGGTGGCGTGGTAGAGGTCCTGGCATACGGGCTTCCCCCGGGACTCGGCAGCTACGTCCACTGGGATCGTCGCCTCGACTCCCGCCTCGCGGCCGCACTCATGGGCATCCAAGCCATTAAGGGCGTAGAAGTGGGCGACGGCTTCCTCACGGCTGCACGCCGTGGATCTGCTGCCCACGATGAGATCCTCAAGGACGGAAACGGCAAGATCGTTCGCCAGACCAACCGGGCCGGTGGCATCGAAGGCGGCATGAGCATCGGTGAGGTTCTTCGTGTTCGGGCGGCCATGAAACCAATTGCCACGGTCCCTCGCGCACTTCGCACCATTGATGTCAGCACGGGTGAGCCTGCCAAGGCACACCACCAGCGTTCAGATGTTTGTGCGGTTCCCGCAGCCGGCGTTGTGGCGGAGGCGATGGTGGCTTTGGTTCTGGCCGAGGCTGTCGCCGAGAAGTTCGGTGGCGACTCCGTCGCGGAGACCCAGCGGAATCTGCAGAGCTACCTTGAGAGCATCCCGGCCACCCTGGACTCGGTCGGCCGGTAGTGGTTGGCGCTATCCCGGATGGCCGCCCCGTTGTTCTCGTGGGCCCCATGGCCGTCGGAAAATCGGCGATCGGCCAGCAACTGGCCCACCAACTCCGTGTACCGTTCGTGGACACTGACGCGGTGGTGGTAGCTGCCCACGGCAGCATTGCAGACATCTTCGCCGGCAGGGGAGAGCATGCGTTCCGCGAGATTGAAGCGCGGGCAGTGGCGAAGGCCATTGAGTCTGCCAAAGTAGATCCGGCCATCATTTCCCTGGGCGGCGGGGCGGTGCTTGACTCCGGGACCCAGCAGTTGCTGGGGGAGTGCACCGTTGTCTATCTGGAATGCGATGCGGAAACGGTCGCAGACAGGATTGCCCGGAACACCGGACGGCCACTGCTGCAGGGTGACGCCATGACCCGCTGGGAAGCATTGTTTGCCACCCGGCGTCCCGTCTATGAGCGTCTCGCGGACATTGTCATGGATGTCCGTTCCGGATCCGTGGCAGAAATCGGCCTCCATTTGGAGGAGCGGCTGCTCCAGCATGCAGCCTTGAAAGAGGAAGTTGAAAAGTGAGCAACGAAGCAACTGTCATCAAGGTGACCGGCCAGTCGGTTAATGAGAACTACGACGTCGTGGTGGGCCGCGGGCTGTTGGACACCCTGCCCGCCAAGCTTGGCGAACGCGTACGACGAGTTCTGGTGATCCACCCGCGGGCCTTGCGCCTGACCGGCGATACCGTCCGGGACGAACTTGAGGCTGCAGGGTTCACGGCACTCACAGCCGAAATCCCGGATGCTGAAGAGGGCAAGCACATCCAGGTTGCGGCGTTCTGTTGGCAAGTGCTGGGCCAGAACGATTTCACGCGGTCCGACGCCATCGTGGCAGTTGGTGGCGGCGCTGTAACGGACCTCGCCGGCTTCGTGGCGGCAACGTGGCTCCGTGGCGTCAAAGTCATCCACATGCCCACGAGCTTGCTGGGCATGGTGGATGCCTCGGTGGGAGGCAAGACAGGCATCAACACTGCCGAGGGCAAGAACCTTGTGGGCTCCTTCCACCCCCCGGCCGCAGTCCTGGCTGACTTGGACACGCTCCAGACCCTGCCGAAGAACGAGCTCATTTCAGGGATGGCCGAGGTCATCAAGTGCGGCTTCATCGCTGACCCGGCAATCCTCGACCTCGTGGAAAAGAACACCGACGCAGTAATGGATCCGGGATCCGACGTAGTTCGGGAGCTCATTGAACGCGCGATTTCCGTGAAGGCTGAAGTCGTTTCCCAGGACCTCAAGGAGTCCGGCCTCCGCGAAATCCTGAACTACGGTCACACGCTGGGCCACGCCATCGAGCTCGTGGAACGCTACTCATGGCGTCACGGCGCCGCCGTTTCCGTGGGAATGATGTTCGCTGCCGAGTTGTCGCGAAGTGTCGGGCGTTTGTCCGATGCTGACGCAGACCGGCACCGCACCATCCTGGAGAGCCTTGGCCTGCCCATCACGTACCGCAGGGACCGCTGGCAGGGTCTTCTGGATGGAATGCGCCGGGACAAGAAGTCCCGTGGCGATCTCCTCCGGTTCGTTGTCCTTGACGGCGTTGCCAAGCCGGGCATCCTGGAGGTCCCCGACACGTCACTCCTGTTTGCCGCCTACCAGGAGATCGCATCATGACCGTCACTCTTCGGGAAGGCATCAGCGACTGGCCTACTGCCGGTTTCCCCGGAGTCCGGATGAACCCGGACACTTTGCTTCCCGTGGTTGTCAATGAGGAAGTCATGGAGTCCGCCCTCGCGGCGTCGGAAGACCCCGCGGACCGCATCATGGCCTTACTGCTGGACAACCAGCCCAACGAGGCGGCTGAGCTGTTGGCCGAGGCTCGCTACAAAGATCCGGAGTCGTTCCGGTTGAGGATTTTTGAAGCGGAAGTCCACCGGGCAACCAACCGGCTGGACCGTGCGGTGCAGTTGTTCAGGCACCTGTTGCAGGACGTCCAGGGCAGCTCCAAGGAAGCGATCGTGCACCAGTATCTGGGCAGGGCATACTTCGTCAGCGGCAATGCACTGGCCGCATCCGAGGAATTCGCCAAGGCCTTGGATCTCCGCGTAGCCATGGCCGCCGATGCGGCGCTGATCTACTCTTCCGCTGTTGCCCTGCAAAGGGCCCGGAATGTACTTGAACTGGCTTCCTGAAGCAGCGGGAAAAGCAGCTCGCAAGCCGTGGCCGTATTTGCCGGTAGAATGGTTCTTGGATTTTTGATAAATACGCGCTGGCGGGCCGTTTGGCATGCCTGCTTGGCATAGACAAACTGGCAGCTTGAACCAGTGAGAGAAACCAGAGGATACGAGTGGCAACCACAAACGACATCAAGAACGGGACCGTACTGAAGCTCGAGGGCCAGCTCTGGAACATCATTGAGTTCCAGCACGTCAAGCCGGGCAAGGGCGGCGCCTTTGTTCGCACCAAGATGCGCAACGTCATGTCCGGCAAGGTGGTCGACAAGACCTTCAACGCCGGCCTGAAGATCGAAACCGCAACGGTTGACCGCCGCGACTACCAGTACCTGTACCAGGACGGCGAAGATTTCGTCTTCATGGACACCCAGGACTACGACCAGATCACCGTTTCCGGTGCCACTGTAGGCGACGCCACCAACTTCATGCTCGAGAACCAGATGGTCAACATTGCCATCCACGAGGGCACGCCGCTGTACATCGAATTGCCCCCGAGCGTTGTCCTCGAGATCACCTACACGGAGCCGGGCCTTCAGGGCGACCGCTCCTCGGCAGGCACCAAGCCCGCAACTGTGGAGACGGGCTACGAAATCCAGGTTCCGCTGTTCGTTGAGCAGGGCACCAAGGTCAAGGTAGACACCCGCGATGGCGGCTACTTGGGCCGGGTCAACGACTAGTGAGCGCACGCGGTAAAGCCCGTAGCAGGGCGCTCGAAGTACTTTTCGAGGCGGAGCAGCGCTCCGTTTCGGCTTTCGACGCGATGACAGCGCGCCGGGAGAAGACCGATCTTGTCATCAACCCCTACACGGTGGAAATCGTGGAGGGCGTTGTTTCCATGCAGGGGACCATCGATGAATTCCTGGAGACCTACGCCCAGGGCTGGACGTTGGAGCGTATGCCGTCCGTAGACCGCATCATCCTTCGTATCGGCGCTTGGGAACTTCTCTACAATGACGAAGTTCCTGACGGCGTAGCTGTCAGCGAAGCTGTGGCCCTTGCCAAGACAATGTCCACCGACGAGTCACCAGCCTTCATCAACGGGCTGCTTGGCCGCTTGCAGAAGCTCAAGCCGTCACTTCTCGCTTAGGCATTCATGAGAAAAAGGACCCGCATCCACAGGATGCGGGTCCTTTTTGTATTACCAGCAGGTCCGGTGCGCTACTGAAGCACGGCCGCCCTGAGGGAGGGGATGCTGCGCAGGTGCTCCAGTTCGTCGTGCTGGTGAACGTGGACGTCCCGGCCGCTGAGGATCCGCTGCCGGGTAAACGCCAGTGCCGTGGCCCCCTTGATGAACGACTTCATCTGGTTGCCGCGACCGCGCGACGACGCCCAACGGACAGCCTGCCGCCGGCCTCGTGACGTGGCCAGCATCTCCACTTCTGCTGGCGTGAACCAGCCTGCCCGGGCATACTCGAGAAGCCGCTGGCGGGTGATTTTTCCTTCGGCAACGCGGAGAAGGATGATGCCTGCAGCAGCGATCAGGAAGATCGGCACCTGGACCACGAAGTACTCCACCAGGAAGTTCTGCCCCATGCTGTTCCAGCGGTTGTGCAGGAACATCGCGGGCAGCAAACCGACGAAGAAGGCCAGCACGGCATAGCCCGAGTGCCATTTCCGGGCTGCGAAGCCCATGATCAGTCCGGTGGTCCCCGTGAACACCGCGTGGGCGAATGGCGACATGACGCCACGGAGGATGAAAATTCGGACCAAGTCGGTGCCCGGGTCGGCGGAGGAGGCTATTTCGCGGCCAAAGTAGAGGATGTTCTCAGTGAAGGCGAAGCCGGCGGCGATGGTGAAGGCGAAGACGACACCGTCCACAGGTCCGTCAAAGTACTTACGGGCAGCCAGGATCAGGACCAGCAACCCCAGTGACTTGGTGAACTCTTCCACGATGGGGGCCTGGACCGTGGCCATGAAGTAGGTGAAAGCTTCTTCGCTGGAGGTTGGTGCGGCGAGTGCGAACACCGGCTGGATGAGCAGCGTCCCGGCAATGGAAACCGCGGCACCCCATGTGAAAGCGAACCACAGGAGCCTCTTTGGCTCGGGCTCCCAGCGATCGATCAGGCGTACTGTCAACAGCACCACGGACAGCGGAACAAGGGAGGCGATGAAGCCGACCACGAAACCGGTAATGCCCGTATTGCCCAACAGGAACGGCACCACCAGCAGCAGGCTGCCGAAGACCAGTACGGTTCCCACAATGAGTAACGGAAGCATGCCCCAGGACCTGCGACCTGGCGGCGCCGGCGGCATGGCCCAGGTTTGGCGGGGGAGGGACGTCGGATTACCCGGAGCCGGTTGATAGTTCCCCGGCTGGACGCGGCCGATCCAAGTGGGATTGGCGCCAGGTTCCAGATAGGGCCGCGGATACGGTTGGCCGTGGTGGTTCATGGTCATGGGCACGAGCCTATTCCACACTGCGAAGTGTGAGCTTAAACTCACGCATCACTACCGCCCCCGGTGAGGTGGGAAAGGGGTGCTGTGGTAGCTTTGAAAAGCAAATATTCCTTTTTTAATTCCGTCCCGTGAGGCGGGGAAAGGGGAGACGAGCGATGACTGAAGTCACTTCAGCGCACGTGCCGTCGCGGGTTGTTCTCAATCAGGCGGACATTGACCGTGCGCTCACTCGTATCGCCCACGAGATCCTCGAAGCCAATAAGGGCTCCAAGGACCTGGTCCTGTTGGGCATTCCCAGCCGCGGCTATCCTTTGGCAGTGCGGCTTGCCAACAAGATTGCAGCGGCCGACCCCACAGTGAACGCCGAGACGATGGTCGGCCAGCTGGATGTCACCATGTTCCGTGACGACCTCTCCCACCAGCCCACGCGGCCCCCACGCCACACACGGCTTCCGTTGTCCGGGATCGACAACAAGGTTGTTGTCCTGATCGACGACGTCCTTTATTCGGGCCGGACCATTCGCGCCGCGTTGGATGCTTTGGTTGACCTTGGCCGTCCGCGGATAGTCCGCTTGGCTGTGCTGGTGGACCGGGGCCACCGCGAGCTTCCCATCCGTGCAGACCACGTGGGCAAGAACCTGCCCACTTCCTCATCTGAAAAGGTCCGGGTCCACCTCGAGGAGATCGACTCCGTGGACGGCGTGCCCGTCAACGAAGTAGTTATAGAGGCCGGCAAGTGAAGCACCTCCTTTCCACCGAAAACCTCAGTCTTTTCGACGCCATTCGTGTTCTGGACACGGCTGAGGAAATGTCCGCCGTCGGCGAGCGTGAAGTAAAGAAACTACCGGCACTGCGCGGCCGTACCGTAGTCAACCTTTTCTTCGAGGACTCCACCCGTACCCGTATATCCTTCGAGGCCGCGGCCAAACGCCTGTCAGCCGATGTCATCAACTTCGCCGCCAAGGGGTCCTCGGTTTCCAAAGGGGAGTCCCTGAAGGACACGGCGCAGACCCTCGCAGCCATGGGTGCGGATGCCGTCGTCATCCGCCACTGGGCTTCCGGGGCGCCACACCGGCTCGCTGCCACTGACTGGATTGACGCAGCTGTTATCAACGCCGGCGATGGCACCCACGAGCATCCAACCCAGGCGCTGCTGGACGCGTTCACCATGCGTCGGCACTGGTCGCAGGTCAACGGCACCGAGTCCACGGGAGCAGACCTGAAGGGCATGCGGGTAGCAATCGCCGGGGATGTCCTGCACTCCCGTGTCGCCCGGTCCAACGTCTGGCTGCTGAAGACCCTTGGCGCTGAGGTCACCCTGGTGGCACCGCCCACGCTGCTGCCCATCGGCGTCGAGCACTGGCCTTGCAAGGTCAGCTACAACCTGGACGAGACGCTGGAGGCCGGCATCGACGCCATGATGATGCTGCGTGTGCAGGGCGAGCGCATGAACGCGTCGTTCTTCCCCTCGACCCGCGAGTACTCGCGCCGCTGGGGTTTCGACGACGCCAGGCTCCGAGCACTGGACGATCTCGGCATGAAGGACACCATCATCATGCATCCCGGCCCCATGAACCGGGGGTTGGAAATATCTTCGGCAGCCGCGGATTCGCCGCGTTCCACTGTGCTCGCACAGGTGCGGAACGGTGTCTCAGTCCGTATGGCCGCCCTTTACCTGCTGCTCTCCGGGGACTCCCGTGAAGCCGCCCCGACCGTAAGCCAGTCCAGCAAGGAGACCAACTGATGGCCGAGAACACCTACCTGATTCGTGGGGCCGCCATCCTCGGCGGCGAAGCTGAAGATCTCTTGATCCGTGACGGCGTCATTGAAGCACGCGGCAAGGACTTGTCAGCCGACGACGCAACAGTCATCGACGCCCAAGGCCTCATTGCCTTGCCTGGCATGGTGGACGTTCACACCCACTTGCGCGAACCCGGCCGCGAAGACGCCGAAACGGTGGAAACCGGTACCCGGGCCGCTGCGCTGGGTGGCTTCACTGCGGTCCACGCCATGGCCAACAGCAACCCCGCGGCAGACACCGCGGGCGTCGTGGAGCAGGTTCACAGCCTGGGCCGGGCGTCCGGCTGGGTGGATGTGCGTCCTGTCGGTGCCGTGACCGTGGGCTTGGCGGGGGAGCAGCTCGCCGAGCTGGGGGCCATGGCGGATTCGCGTGCCCAGGTCAGGATGTTCTCCGACGACGGCATCTGCGTCCACGATCCCGTCATCATGCGCCGGGCCTTGGAATACGTCAAAGCGTTCGACGGCGTGGTGGCCCAGCATGCGCAGGAGCCGCGCCTAACCGCTGGCGCACAGATGAACGAAGGTGCTGTTTCCGCGGTGCTGGGACTCACCGGCTGGCCGGCTGTCGCCGAGGAAAGCATCATTGCCCGCGATGTCCTGCTTGCCCAGCATGTTGGTTCCCGTCTCCACGTATGCCACGTCTCCACGGCAGGTTCCGTGGAAATCGTGCGTTGGGCAAAGGCGCGTGGAATCAATGTCACTGCCGAGGTCACCCCTCACCACCTGCTCCTCACCGATGAGCTGGTCCGTAGCTACGACCCCGTCTACAAGGTCAACCCGCCGCTCCGTACCGACGCCGACGTTCAAGCCCTCCGTGAGGGCTTGGCGGACGGCACCATCGACGTCGTGGGAACCGATCACGCCCCGCATCCCAGCGAGCACAAGGAATGCGAATGGGCGCAGGCAGCAATGGGAATGACCGGCCTTGAAACCGCCTTGTCCGTGGTCCAGGAGACTATGATCGAAACCGGCCTCATGACCTGGGCCGACTTCGCCAGGGTTACCTCGTTCGCGCCGGCAGTCATCGGCCGGGTGGCTGATCAGGGCCGACCGCTGGAGATTGGCGAGCCCGCCAATGTCATCCTGGTGGACCCGGCTGCGCGTTGGACCGTTGACCCCCATAAAATGGCAACCATGGGCCGCAATTCACCGTTCAAGGGCAAAGAGCTGCCCGGATCCGTGGTGGCTACTTTCTTCAAGGGTCACCCAACCGTCCTCGACGGCCAGCTCAACACGCCGTACAGGTACCCGGCAGTCAGCAGCAACTAATGGACAACCAAACACTGACCGTGCTCATCACGGTGCCGCTGATCGTCGTCGTCCTGGCGATGATCTGGCTGGGATGGCGGAACCGGCTGAGGCGACAAGCCGACGTCGAACGCCTTCCCGGGGTGCCGGAGCAGCTGACGCCGGCAACGGTGGTCGCGGACGGCCAATACGTTGCCACCACCACAGCGGGCGACTGGCTGGACCGGATCGCAGTGCAGGGCCTGGGTATCCGGACGAATGCGGAACTGAGCATCCACGCAGAAGGCGTGCTGTTCGACCGATCCGGTGCCGCCCCTGTGTTCATCCCGCGAGCCGCCCTGGTGGACAGCCGCGAAGCCAACGGTATGGCCGGGAAATTCGTCGAAAAGGACGGACTCCTGGTCGTCAACTGGAAGCTTGGTGACCGGGAACTCGACACCGGATTCCGTTCCAGGCACGCAACCGACAAGCAGCTCCTCCTCGAAGCCCTCCAAGAATTGATCTCCGCAGCCCCTCAGGCAGATGCCGATAGTGGAAAGTAATAAAGTGACGGATAGTAAAGCAGCCACCACACCCACCCCCTCAGCAGCAGTACTCGTGCTCGAAGACGGCCGCATGTTCCGCGGCCGCAGCTACGGAGCCCAGGGAACCGCTCTTGGTGAGGCCGTCTTCGCCACCGGCATGACCGGCTACCAGGAGACCATCACCGACCCCTCCTATGCGCGTCAGCTGGTGGTCCAGACTGCGCCGCACATCGGCAACACCGGCGTCAACAGCGAAGACGCTGAGTCACGCCGCATCTGGGTGGCTGGGTACATTGTGCGCGACGCCGCCCGCCGCCCCTCAAACTGGCGGTCCGAACGAAGCCTCGATGATGAACTGGTGGAGCAGGGGATCGTTGGCATCCAGGGCGTGGACACCCGCGCCATCACCCGCCACCTCCGCGAGCACAAGACAATGCGCGCAGGTATTTTTTCCGGCGAGGCCGCGCAGGCCACCGACAAGGAACTGCTGGACGCTGTCCTGGCCAGTGCGCCCATGGAAGGCGCAGCGCTGGCTGAGGAAGTCTCCATTGACGAGGCCTACGTCGTGGAGCCCAAGGACCACGGCTGGGAAGGCGAGCCGCGCTTCTCCATCGCTGCCGTTGACCTTGGCATCAAGGCAATGACTCCGGTGCGCTTCGCTGAGCGCGGCGTGCGCGTGCACGTCTTGCCGGCCACGTCCACCCTGGAGGACGTCAACGCGGTCAAGCCTGACGGCTTCTTCATGTCCAACGGACCCGGCGACCCCGCTACGGCCGACCACCAGGTTTCCCTGCTGCGCTCGGTGCTGGATGAGAAACTCCCGTACTTCGGCATCTGCTTCGGTAACCAGATCCTGGGCCGTGCCCTGGGCTTCGGCACCTACAAGCTCCGTTACGGCCACCGGGGCATCAACCAGCCGGTGATGGACCGCCGGACCGGCAAGGTGGAAATCACGTCGCAGAACCACGGCTTCGCCGTTGACGCGCCGCTGAACGGCTCCACCGTGGCGCCGGAAGAGCGCTTCGGTCGCGTTGAAGTCAGCCACGTTTCGTTGAACGACGACGTCGTTGAAGGACTCGCCTGCCTCGACATCCCTGCGTTCTCGGTCCAGTACCACCCCGAAGCGGCGGCCGGACCGCACGATGCTGCCTACCTCTTCGACCGCTTCATCGACCTCATGGCCGATACCAAGTCCAAGGCCACAGGCGCCAACTCCACCGAATCCAAGACTGAGGACAAGAAGTAATGCCCAAGCGTACAGATCTCAAGAGCGTCCTTGTCATCGGTTCCGGCCCCATCGTCATTGGCCAGGCGGCCGAGTTCGACTACTCCGGTACCCAGGCACTTCGCGTCCTCAAGGAGGAGGGCCTGCGGGTCATCCTCGTAAACTCCAACCCGGCCACCATCATGACGGACCCCGAGTTCGCCGATGCCACCTACGTTGAGCCCATCACGCCTGAGGTGGTGGAGAAGATCATCGCCAAGGAGCGTCCGGACGCCATCCTGCCCACCCTGGGTGGCCAGACGGCCCTGAACACTGCCATCGCATTGGACAAGAACGGTGTGCTGGAGAAGTACAACGTGGAACTCATTGGCGCGAACATTGCTGCCATTGAGCTCGGGGAAGACCGTGAGAAGTTCAAGGGTGTGGTGGAGCGTTGTGGCGCGGAGTCCGCACGCAGCCACATCATCCACACCATGGAAGAGGCCTTCGCTGCTGCTGAGGATCTGGGCTACCCCATGGTGGTCCGGCCGTCCTTCACCATGGGTGGCCTGGGCTCAGGCTTGGCTTACAACGAGGACGACCTCCGCCGCATCGTCGGCCAGGGCCTCCAGTACAGCCCCACCACCGAGGTCCTGCTCGAAGAGAGCATTCTCGGCTGGAAAGAGTACGAGCTGGAGATGATGCGCGACAAGAACGATAACGTCGTTGTTGTCTGCTCCATCGAGAACTTCGACCCCGTGGGCGTCCACACGGGTGACTCCATCACGGTTGCACCGGCACTGACCCTCACAGACCGCGAGTACCAGAAGCTCCGCGACGTCTCCATCGCCGTCATCCGCGAAGTGGGCGTGGATACCGGTGGCTGCAACATCCAGTTCGCCATCGACCCCGCCACGGGCCGCGTAGTTGTCATTGAAATGAACCCGCGCGTATCCCGTTCCTCCGCGCTGGCCTCCAAGGCAACGGGCTTCGCAATTGCCAAGATCGCAACCAAGCTCTCCCTCGGTTACACACTGGACGAGATCCCGAACGACATCACCCAGAAGACGCCGGCCTCCTTTGAGCCCACGTTGGACTACGTAGTGGTCAAGGTTCCGCGTTTCGCCTTCGAGAAGTTCCCGGCAGCCGACAACACGCTGACCACCACCATGAAGTCCGTTGGCGAAGCCATGGCCATGGGCCGCAACTTCACCGAAGCCCTGCAGAAGGCACTTCGCTCCTTGGAGCAGAAGGGCTCGCAGCTGGACTTCAGCTCCGTGCCGGAGTACGAGGTTGCCGAGCTCATCGAGAAGGCCAAGCGCCCCACGACGGACCGCCTGCACCAAGTGCAGCGCGCACTCCTGGGTGGTGCCACGGTGGAAGACCTTTTTGAAGCCACCAAGATCGACCCCTGGTTCCTGGACCAGCTGCAGCTTCTCAACGAGACCGCGCAGGAGATCCGCAAGGCCGGCGTGCTCACCGAGGAAATGCTGCGCAACGCCAAGCGCCATGGCTTCTCCGACGAGCAGATCGGTGCCTTGACGCACAACAACGAGGCAGTGGTCCGTGGCGTCCGCCAGGCCTTGGGCATTCGTCCGGTCTACAAGACGGTGGACACCTGCGCCGCTGAGTTTGCCGCTTACACCCCGTACCACTACTCGTCCTACGACGAGGAGGATGAGGTAGGCCTGCACGCGAAGCCCTCCGTCATCATCCTTGGCTCGGGGCCCAACCGCATCGGCCAGGGCATCGAGTTCGACTACTCCTGCGTCCACGCCTCCATGGCGCTGCGCAAGGCCGGCTACGAGACCGTCATGGTCAACTGCAACCCCGAGACCGTGTCCACCGACTACGACGTTTCCACGCGCCTTTATTTCGAGCCGCTGACCCTTGAAGACGTCCTCGAGGTCATCGCCGCTGAAGAGCGCACCGGTGGCGTCATGGGTGTCTTCGTGCAGCTCGGTGGCCAGACTCCGTTGAAGCTGGCACAGCAGCTCGCCGACGCCGGTGTTCCGATCCTTGGCACGTCGCCGGAAGCGATCGACCTCGCCGAGCACCGCGGTGCCTTTGCCCGCGTCCTTGACGAAGCCGGCTTGACTTCCCCGAAGAACGGCACCGCCGTTTCCTTCGAGGACGCCAAGAAGATCGCCGACGAAATCGGCTACCCGGTACTGGTCCGCCCGTCTTACGTCCTGGGCGGCCGTGGCATGGAGATCGTGTACGACGAAGCAAACCTCTCCCGCTACATCGCCAATGCCACGGAAATTACCCCGGACCACCCGGTGCTGATTGACCGGTTCCTCGAAGACGCGGTCGAAATCGACGTCGACGCGCTCTTTGACGGCACTGACATGTACCTCGGCGGCATCATGGAACACATCGAAGAAGCCGGCATCCACTCCGGTGACTCCGCTTGCGTGCTTCCTCCGATTACCCTGGGCAATAACGTGATCGAGCGCGTGCGCACGGCAACCCGTGCCATTGCCGAAGGCGTGGGTGTCCGCGGCCTCATCAACATCCAGTTCGCGTTGGCCTCCGACGTCCTGTACGTCCTTGAAGCCAATCCGCGTGCTTCCCGCACGGTTCCGTTCGTCTCCAAGGCAACGGGTGTGCAGATGGCCAAGGCGGCAGCCCTCATCGGCACGGGGGTGACCATCAACCAGCTCCGCGGCGCCTACAAGATGCTGCCGGAGTCCGGTGACGGCTCCACCCTGCCCCTGGACGCCCCGGTTGCCGTCAAGGAAGCGGTCCTTCCGTTCAGCCGCTTCCGTACACCTGAAGGCAAGGTCGTCGATTCCCTGCTGGGCCCGGAAATGCGCTCCACCGGTGAAGTCATGGGCATCGATAAGCACTTCGACACCGCCTTCGCCAAGAGCCAGGCCGCGGCCAACAACGCGTTGCCCACCGAAGGCAAGATCTTCGTCTCGGTAGCCAACCGTGACAAGCGTTCGGTAATCATGGGCGTCAAGCGCCTCTCGGACCTCGGCTTCGAGATCGTCTCCACCGGTGGCACGGCTGACGTCCTGCGTCGCAACGGCATCCAGGCGACTCCGGTCCGCAAGGTTGCCGAAGGCAGCAGCGCAGAAGGCGAAGGCACCATTGCGGACCTGGTTATTGCAGGCGAGATCGACATGGTCTTCAACACGCCCTCCGGTGGCGAAGCCCGCAGCGACGGATACGAACTTCGTGCCGCGGCAACGTCCATCGGCATTCCCTGCATCACCACCGTTGCCGAGTTCAACGCCGCAGTGCAGGCCATTGAGGCGCTGCGCACCTACGAATGGTCCGTGACCAGCCTGCAGGAGCACGCTGCCAACTTGGCAGCAGCAGTGGAAGCAGCCAATGCCTGAGTCTGCTTCACCAGAGCAAGGGCAGCAGCCGGTCCGGGAGTCTTTTGGCTCCCGGCTGGCTGCCGCCATGGCCTCGCGCGGTCCGCTGTGCGTTGGAATCGATCCGCACCCGCAGCTCTTGGCTGAATGGGGATTGAACGACGACGCCGCGGGACTGGAACGCTTTTCGCTGACAGTGGTGGAGGCCGTGGCTTCCCTCGCTGCCGCGGTCAAGCCGCAGGTGGCACTTTATGAGCGTCACGGCTCCGCCGGCATGGCAGTCCTGGAGCGCACCCTGGCTGCCTCCACGGAGGCAGGTGTGCTCAGCATCGCCGATGCCAAGCGCGGGGACATCGGCTCCACCATGGCGGCGTATGCGGATGCCTGGTTGCGGGATGGTTCGTCCTTGGCTGCGGACTCCGTGACACTGAGCCCCTACCTTGGCTTTGAGTCGCTGCGCCCCGCTTTGGACCTTGCTGCGCAATACGGCAGGGGAGTGTTTGTACTTGCACTGACCTCGAACCCTGAAGGCAAGTCGGTCCAGCATGTCGGCGGAGCCGACTCGGTGGCGCGCAGGATCGTGGCCGCGGCTGCGGCCGAGAACCAGCGGTACGCGGGCTCCCTTGGTTCTGTTGGCTTGGTTGTTGGAGCCACTATCGGTTCCGCGCTTGAGGATCTGGACATCCACCTCGGCCCTGTCCGCGGGCCGATCCTGGCTCCTGGTCTTGGTGCGCAGGGGGCCACTCCGGCCGATCTTCGAGCGACGTTCGGCGTTGCCTACCCCACTGTCCTGGCGACCTCCAGCCGGGGGATCCTGGCCGCTGGTCCGTCCCTGGCCGGCCTTCGTGCCGCAACGGAAGGGACGCTGTCCGGGCTTCGCTCAGAGTAAGTTTCCTACCCTCATTGCGCAACGCGGCCCCTGCCGGTAGGTTCAGGATCAGTCCGCGTGATCTGGATCACAATTGCGATCTGACAGGGGTTTGGCAGTGGGCCTTAAAGAGCTGACACCGCAGGAGCGTTCCGATGCGCTTGAAAAGGCTGCCAAGGCGCGGGCCGTGCGTGCCGCTGCCAAGGAAAAGCTCAAGCGCGGCGAAGTGAGTGTCGCGGAGCTGATTTCTTCCGGTTCAACGGACGAAGCGATTGCGCGCATGCGGGTGGTGGAGTTGCTGGAGGCCCTGCCGGGCATTGGGCCCGTCAGGGCTGCCGGGATCATGGCGGAGATTGGTATCGCAGGATCCCGGCGCATCAAGGGCCTGGGAATTCATCAGGCCCGGGCGCTGGTAGATTTTATGGATACCCAGCAAAGCGTTTGACGCATCTCCCCGAAGGAATCCGTGAGCAAGAAACCCGGACTGACTGTCCTTGCAGGCCCCACTGCCGTTGGCAAGGGAACCGTATCCACCTATATCAGGGACAACTATCCAGAGGTTTGGCTCTCGGTCTCGGCAACCACCCGGGCTGCGCGTCCAGGCGAAAAGGACGGCGTTCACTACTTCTTCAAGTCCGCCGAGGAGTTCGACTCCCTGGTAGCTGAGGGTGAATTGCTCGAGTGGGCTGTGGTCCACGGGCAGAACCGCTATGGGACGCTTCGCAGTACCGTTGACGCCGCCATCGCCGACGGCAAATCAGTGTTGCTGGAGATCGACCTCCAGGGTGCGCGACAAGTCAAAGCTGCCGTCCCGGACGCGAATTTTGTGTTCCTGGCACCGCCCAGCTGGGACGAAATGGTCCGTCGCTTGGTGGGGCGCGGCACCGAAACTCCTGAGGAACAGCAGCGCAGGCTGGAAACCGCTAAACTGGAACTTGCTGCTGAACCGGAGTTTGACCACACCGTCATCAATGACGACGTTCGCCGGGCAGCGGACGAGCTTGTTTCACTCATGGGGCTTACCCCGCACCAGCGCTAAGCGCTTGCATTTGTTGGCCCGCTAAAATTTGGAGAATTCGTGTCCACGAACCTTGAAGGCATCATCAACCCGCCGATCGATTCGCTGCTTGAGGCTGCTGATTCCAAGTATGGCCTGGTCATCTTCGGCGCCAAGCGCGCCCGCCAGATCAATGCCTACTACGCACAGTTGCACGAGGGCCTGTTCGAGTACGTCGGCCCGCTGGTTGACACCAAGCTGAACGAGAAGTCGCTGTCCATCGCACTCCGCGAGATCAACGAAGGCCTTCTGGTTTCCACGCCGATCGAGCCCACCGAATAACAAAGACTGCCTGTTGACGGAGGTCACGTGCGCATAGTCCTCGGAGTCGGGGGAGGGATCGCAGCCTACAAGGTTGCATCGCTCCTCCGGCTTTTTACTGAAGCCGGTCACAAGGTGACGGTCATCCCCACCGAAGCCGCAACCCGATTCGTCGGAGTGGCCACGTGGGAAGCCCTCTCCGGCAACCCCGTAAGCAATAGCGTCTTCGACGACGTTGATAAGGTCAACCATGTCCGTCTGGGGCATGAGGCTGACCTGATCGTGGTTGCTCCCGCTACGGCCGACCTCCTGGCCAAGGCAGCAACCGGACAAGCGGGAGACCTCCTCACCAACACGCTCCTTATGGCCCATGGGCCGGTTCTGTTTGCTCCTGCGATGCACACGGAAATGTGGCAGCATGCCGCAACCCAGGCAAACGTGGAGACCCTGCGCAGCCGTGGCGTCACAGTGCTAGAACCTGCCTCGGGTCGCCTTACGGGTGCTGACTCAGGTCCCGGCCGTTTGCCCGAGCCCGAAGCGATCTTTGCTGCTGCCATGGCGCTGGCCGAGGCCTCGGTGGATGGTGCAGCGAAGGCCGAACCTGCCGCGCACGCATCCTTGGCAGGCCGTACCGTCACCGTTTCCGCAGGCGGGACCAGGGAAGCGTTGGATCCCGTCCGCTTCCTGGGTAACCGATCTTCTGGAAAACAGGGGGTTGCTCTGGCTGCTGCGGCCCTGGCTGCCGGTGCAACTGTGAGGTTCCTCGCAGCGCACATGGACGTCGAGCCGCCTGCCGGCGTCGAGCTTGTCCGCGTCGAATCAGCCTTGGAGCTACGCGACGCGGCGCTGAAAGCGGCGGTGGACTCCGACGTCGTCATTATGGCCGCTGCCGTGGCTGACTTCCGTCCGGCAGAGGTTTCGGACACCAAGATCAAGAAGGTCGACGGCGAGGATGCCCCTGTTGTGCGGTTGATCCGCAATCCGGACATCCTGCATGAGCTCGTGGAACGCCGCAACGCCGGGGGCGGCCAGCAGCTGATTGTTGGTTTCGCGGCCGAAACGGGCGACGCCCAGGGCGATGTCCTGGAGCATGCAACGGCCAAGCTCAAGCGAAAGGGCTGCGACCTCCTGGTGGTTAATCAGGTGGGGATTGGCCGGGTGTTCGGCCAGGATGACAATTCCGTGGTGATCCTTTCCGGCCACGGTGCCGAACCTCAGTCGGCTGCCGGTTCCAAAGCCGACGTCGCCGCTGCCGTGATTGATCGGGTGGGCGCCGAGCTCACAAGGGTCTTCCCGGCTATGTAATTGAGCCCACACCCGAATTCTTAGCAAAGGGACATACGGCAAAGACCGCCGTCCCACAACCCAGTAAGGTGGACGAGTGACTTTACCGCTGCACCATGAACACCATGGCACCCCGTCCAAGCTCCGGCTCTTCACCTCCGAGTCGGTCACTGAAGGGCACCCGGACAAGATCTGCGACCAAATCAGCGATGCCATCCTGGATGCGCTGCTCGCCGCTGATCCTGAATCCCGCGTGGCCGTTGAAACCATGGCCACCACCGGCCTGGTGCACGTGGCGGGTGAGGTCACTACCGACGCTTACGTGGAAATTCCGCAGATTGTCCGCGAGACGATCCTTGGGATTGGATACGACTCGTCCGCCAACGGCTTCGACGGTGCCCGCTGTGGTGTGTCCGTTTCAATAGGCCAGCAGTCCAACGACATCGCTGGTGGCGTGTTCAACTCACTCGAGGCCCGTGAAGGCCGCCAGGAGGACGACTACGACCTCCAGGGTGCAGGCGATCAGGGCATCATGTTCGGCTACGCCAGCGATGAGACGGCGTCCTATATGCCCACTCCCATCTGGCTGGCCCACCGTTTGTCTGAACGCCTCACCGAAGTCCGCAAGAACGGCGAGCTGGCTTACCTCCGCCCGGATGGCAAGACCCAGGTCACCGTAGGGTACGACCGCGACCGGCCGGTTTCGGTGGAAACTGTGGTCATCTCCAGTCAGCACGCAGAAGAAGCAAGCCTTGAGCAGCTTCGTGCAGACCTTGCCAGCTACGTGATCGACCCCGTGATGTCGGCGTCCAACCTGGACATTGCCCGCACGGCGAACATCCTCAATCCTGCAGGCGCCTTCGTCATCGGCGGCCCGGTAGGCGATGCAGGCCTCACAGGCCGCAAGATCATCGTGGACACCTACGGCGGATTCTCCCGCCACGGCGGTGGCGCCTTCTCCGGCAAGGATCCGTCCAAGGTGGACCGCTCCGCCGCCTACGCCATGCGCTGGGTTGCCAAGAATGTGGTGGCCGCTGGACTGGCCAAGCGCGCCGAGATTCAGATTGCCTACGCAATCGGCCAGGCACGCCCTGTTGGAACATATGTTGAGACCTTCGGCACCGAAACTGTTGATCCGGCGCGCATCAGCGAAGCAATCGACGAACTGTTCGACCTCCGTCCCCGCGCCATCATTGATGCCCTTGACCTCAAGCGGCCCATTTACACCAAGACGGCGGCCCACGGTCACTTCGGTCGCGACGAGCCCGACTTCACGTGGGAACGCCTGGACCGGGTGGCAGACCTGAAGGAATACTTCAACGCCTGACCTGTTTTGTCGTTGGCCCCTGTTTTTGTCGGTGGCCCGTGATTGGCTGGTGCCAGAGAGATGCCCGCAGCGGGTCGATCCCGCTGTGGGCATCCTGCGTTGAGGTGTGTAGAAGCGTTCCATGGGAATCAGCTTGTGCAATGACTGGGAGGTGACGAGCATGACAGGACACGAGGCCCAACAGTCCTTGCTTCAGCCTTCGCTGCTGCAGGGATTTCCCGATCGGGCACCGGTCAACGGACCGCCTCTGGCCGCGAAGGATCCGGTGGCCCGTGTGGTACTGGAGTCATCCGTGCCGCACCTCGACAGGCCCTTTGACTACAGTGTTCCCGCTGACCTCGCCGAAACGGCGGTCCCCGGCGTCCGCGTGAAAGTTAAGTTCAACGGCCAGGAACTGAATGGTTACATTGCTGAGCGCCGCGCGGATTCCGACGCGGCCCATCCGCTAACTCAGCTGCATAAGCTGGTTTCCCCCGTAGCGGTCCTGACTCCAGCCATTATGGGGCTTGCCGGGACTGTCGCCGCCCGTTATGCCGGAACACTGAGCGATGTCCTTAGAACGGCTGTTCCTCCACGGGTGGCGAAGGTGGAGAAGGAACTGCTGGCCGGAGATTTTGAGTCTGACGTAGTGGACCTGAAGCCGGCCACGGATGCCCATGCCTGGGCTTCGTACGCGAACGGGGCCGCTTACCTGCAGCACTTGGCCAGCGGAGGTTCGCCCAAAGCTGTCCTCACGGCTCTTCAGGGCTTTGGCCCTGATGGTTGGCCGGCTCTCGTGGCGTCTGCCGTGGCTACTGTGCGGGCCTCCGGGCGCGGAGCCGTAGTAGTGGTGCCGGACTATCGGGATCTTGAGCAGTTGGAGGCTGCACTGGCCAAGGTCCTGCCGACGTCGGACGTTGCCCGACTAACGGCGGATGATGGCCAAACGCCCCGTTACAGGAATTTCCTGCGACTTCTGAGCGGCGCCGCGGGCGTTGCCATCGGCACGCGTTCGGCGGCGTACGCTCCTGTTCGCGATCTTGGCTTGGTGGTGTGCTGGGACGACGGCGACGACCTCCACATCGAGCAAAGGGCTCCCTATGCACACAGCAGGGAGGTCCTTCTGCTTCGGGCCGAGCAGGAGAATGCCGCCTGCCTCATGGCGTCCCATAGCCGCAGCACCGAACTCCAGCGCCTTGTTGAAAGGCAATGGGCGGTGCCCATTGAAGCGCCGCGCACTACTGTCCGAGCCACCGTGCCCAGAGTCCTCAACACAGCTGACAGTTTCGAGCAAGAACGTGATCCGCTGGCCCGCATTGCCCGTTTGCCCGGCGCAGCATGGCGGGCGGCCAAGGAAGGCCTGGAACGCGGGCCGGTCCTGGTTCAGGTGGCCAGGGCCGGTTACGCCCCGTCCTTGGTGTGTGAGACGTGCCGGGAACTAGCGCGCTGCAACGCCTGCCAGGGCCCCTTGGCCGTGTCCAGCAGTTCCGCGATGCCGGCATGCCGGTGGTGCTCCTCCCCCGCTCCTCAATGGCGTTGCGCCCACTGCAGCGGGACAAAGCTGCGCCGTGGAGCGGCTGGAGTCATGCGTACTGCCGAGGAACTGGGACGGGCCTTCCCCGGCAAGGCCGTGGTGACGTCCTCCGGCGAACACATTAAGGCAACAGTCCCGGATGCACCCGCACTGGTAGTCGCTACGGTGGGTGCCGAGCCGGTTGCACCACACGGTTACGCGGCTGCCCTGCTGTTGGACGGCAACTCGCTGCTCCGGCGGGAGAACCTGCGGGCGGGGGAGGACACTGTTCGCCGGTGGTTCAATGCCGCCTCCCTCGTGAAGCCGGCCAGCCAAGGTGGGCTGGTGGTGATTACTGCGGACGACACCGCGGCGACGGGAGCACTGTTGCGGTGGGATGCTTCCGGCTACGCATCACGCGAACTGACGCTTCGGAAGGAGCTGCAGCTGCCCCCGGCGGTCAGGGTGGCTTCCGTGACCGGCGCAAGGGCCGACGTCGTGCATTTCAGTGACGCGCTGGAAGCCAACGCCGAGCTGGCGTCGGCACCGAAACTTCGCAAAGCCGGACCTGCGCCGGTGCAGCTATTCGGAGGAGCCCAGTCGTCAGCAGATGAGAGCGATGCGGAGGTCAGGACGCTCTACTTCATTCCCTACGCTGACGCTGCGACCGCCACCCGTGCCATGCGGGCCGTGAAGGTAGCAAATGCCGCCAAGCGTACCGCTGGCCCTGTGCAATTGCGCTTGGACGGCGTAGACGTCCTCTAGGTCCCTGGTTCATTCACCGGATCAGACGTTCCGGGGTTCTCTATATCCTCAAGTATCTGCAGGCCGCGCTTCGCCCATGCGATTTCCTGCTCGGCATGGGCGAGCTGACCTTCATAGGCGAAGACCTTAAAGCGGACAATATGCTCTCGTTCCTCTTCGGAGTACAGGGCGAGGCGCCGGGCAAGCGTGGGATGGGTGCGCTGCTCGAGAGCTTGGATCATGTACAGAGTTTGGAGGCGTTGTTCGTCGTAGTGGGCTATATGGGCTCGCAGCTGCGCAGCCGCCACGCCGGACGGTGCCCACTCGAAGTAAGCGGCCCTGAGGCGGGCAGGGTCCCGGTCCCGGACGTAAGTGAGCGGCTGATTCTGCCACTCGATCAGAGCCGTCTCGCCTGCTGGCGCGAGGGCATATTCCGTTTTTGTCGCTCCGCGGGTGCCCCACGGCACAGGCCTGCTGGAGAGTAAGCCCTCGGCGTGCATCCTACGCAGCTCCGGGTAGATCTGGGAGTCGGGGGCGTGCCAGACGTGGCCCACGGAGGAGCTGAACTGCTTGACCAAGTCGTAGCCCGTCAGCGGGCCTGAGGACAGCAGTGCCAGCAGAGCTGAGCGAAGGGTCACACGCGCTCCTTTCAGGACGGCAATTACAGCTTAGCTCCAGAAGAGCTTTGCAAACCACTATCGAGATAGATAGTATGTGTCTCACGTCACCAAATAGCTATGTTGATAGTTATTTTCTGCCCTCCGGCCCGCTCAAAGATGAGGACCGCTTCATGACTGTCTCTGCAACAAAGACCACATCCACCGCCAAGCTCCTGCCCTCTCCGCTCAACGCATGGTTCGTGGCGGGGTGGGATCATGAGATTTCCGCCAAGGGGATTCTGGCCCGCACCATTGCGGGCCGCCCGCTGGCCCTCTACCGAACCGAGGACGGCCGCGCTGTCGCATTGGCCGACGCCTGCTGGCACCGTCTTGCCCCGCTGTCCCAAGGTAAGCTCGTGGGCCGCGACGAGATCCAGTGCCCGTACCACGGGCTGCGTTACAACGCTGCTGGCCGTTGCACCTCGATGCCCGCGCAGGAAACCCTCAATCCTTCAGCCACGGTGCCCTCTTTCCCTGTGGTGGAGCGGTACCGCTATGTGTGGGTTTGGCTCGGTGACCCTACGAAGGCCGACCCGGGCGTGTTGCCGGACATGCACCAGTTGGAGAGCTCCGAGTGGGCGGGAGACGGCGAGACCATCCACGCCCCGTGCAACTACCAGTTGGTCCTCGACAACCTTATGGACCTCACCCACGAGGAGTTCGTGCACAGCTCCTCGATCGGGCAAGAGGAACTGTCCGAGTCCGAGTTCGAGGTGACCCACGACGAGGCATCCGTCACTGTCACCCGCTGGATGCGCAACATTGATGCGCCGCCGTTTTGGCTAAAGAACATGCGGGACAAGTTCCCGGACTTCGAGGGAAAGGTGGACCGCTGGCAGATCATCCATTACTACTTCCCGTCCACCATCTGCATCGACGTCGGAGTCGCCGCGGCCGGGACCGGAGCTCCCGAGGGCGATCGCTCCCGCGGGGTGAACGGCTACGTGATGAACACCATCACGCCGGAGACTGAACGTTCCTGCCACTACTTCTGGGCGTTCATGCGCAACTACCGGTTGGAGAGCCAGCTCATCACCACGCAGCTGCGCAACGGCGTGCACGGGGTCTTCGGCGAAGACGAGGCCATGCTTCTTGCGCAGCAGGCGGCCATCGACGCCAACCCCGACTACGAGTTCTACAACCTCAACATCGACATGGGCGGGATGTGGGTGCGCCGGCTCCTCGAGCGTGCGCTCGAAGCCGAGGGTCGCCTCGCAACCCTGCCGGGCAGCTGAGCAGGGGGAGAAACCATGGCCGATTCCCACCACATCCTCTGGCAGCGGGCCGTCGTCGACGCCGTATCCGACGTGGCAGAGAACATCCGCCGCATCGTCCTGCGTCCGGAGCGTCCCTGTCCCATTCGTCCCGGCGAGCACGTGGATGTCCGCACGACCATCGACGGCGAGCAGCATGTCCGCTCATACTCCGTGGTCAACGCCGCCGACAATGGCACGCACCTCGCCCTCAGCGTCTACCGGACTCCCAACTCCCGGGGAGGATCCGTGTTCATGCACTCACTCCAGCCGGGGCAGCGCCTGGAGATCACCCAGCCGTTGCAGAACTTCCCGCTGCGGATCGGAGCCCCCTCCTACGTCTTGCTTGCCGGTGGCATCGGCATCACCGCAATCGCCGGGATGGCCGCGTTGCTGCGCCGCCTCGGCGCCGACTACCGCCTGGTCTATGTGGCCCGTTCCCGGGATGCGATGGCCTACCTGGATGACCTCGCCGCCATGCACGGGGACCGTTTCGAGGCGCACGTCGACGCGGAGGGCGCTCCCCTTGACGTCCGGGCTCTCGTGGGCTCAGCCCCCGAGGACGCAGAGTTTTACATGTGCGGGCCTATCCGGCTCATGGACGCTGTCCGCCGTGCATGGACCGAACGGGAGCTCGAACCCACGAACCTGCGCTACGAGACTTTCGGCAACAGCGGCTGGTACGAGGCAGAACCGTTCACCGTACGGATACCGCGGCTGGGGGTAGAGACAATTGTCGGTTCCGACGAGTCCGTGCTGGAGGCCCTCGAACGTGATGGCGTGGACATGATGTCGGACTGCCGCAAGGGTGAGTGCGGCCTGTGCCAGGTCAAGGTCCTTGAGCTCGCCGGACGGATCGACCACCGCGACGTTTTCTATTCGGACCGCCAGAAGGAACCCAACACCAAAATGTGTTGCTGCGTCTCGCGGGTGGCCGCCGCCGAACCGGGCACAGACCCGACGACCCGTCCCACCATCCTCACCATCGACATCCCCTGAGAGGCATCAGCACCATGGATATCAGACACCAGATCGACGCATCCAAGATGTCGTCCTACCAGTGGCTCATCATCGCCGTGACCACTTTCCTCAACGCCCTCGACGGCTACGACGTGCTGGCCATGGCCTTTACAGCCACGTCCGTGACCAAGGAGTTCGGACTTTCCGGTTCCCAGCTTGGCTGGCTGCTCAGCGCGGGCCTCATCGGTATGGCCGTGGGTTCGCTCGTCCTCGGGCCCTTCGCGGACCGCTACGGCCGACGCAAGATCCTTATCGTGGCACTGGCGATCAACGCCGTCGGACTGTTCCTGTCCACAACAGCGAACTCCGCGCTTGAGCTCGGCCTGTGGCGCGTCGTCACAGGACTGGGTGTGGGCGGCATCCTCGCCTCCGCGACTGTGATCACGAGTGAGTACGCCAATGCCCGCCGTCGCGGTATGGCCGTCAGCATCTTCACCGCGGGCTATGGAGTAGGTGCCACGCTCGGTGGGATGGGAGCGACCCAGCTCATCCCCGCCTTCGGGTGGCGCTCCGTGTTCCTTGTTGGTGGCCTGCTGACTCTCCTGGCGATCGCTCTGGTGGTTGTCCTCATGCCCGAGTCCGTCGACTACCTCCGCGCCCGGCGACCGGAGGGCGCGGCCGCGAAGCTCCAGCGCATCGCCGGCCGTCTGGGTCTCGAGGGTTACGTCAATCCCGGTCCTGCCCCTGTAAGCGCCGGTAAGCAGCAGGGCAGCGTGGCCGTGCTCCTGAGCCCGCGGTACCGCACTGCCAGCATCCTGCTTTGGATCTCCTTCTTCGTCATCATGTTCGGCTTCTACTTCGCCAACTCATGGACGCCCCGGCTGCTCGTGGAATCAGGGATGACGGAGCAGCAGGGCATCATCGGCGGACTCATGCTCACCATGGGCGGAACCTTCGGTTCGTTGCTCTACGGGGTGCTCACAACCCGGTGGGACGCGCGGTTGACCCTCATGGTCTTCACCGTGCTCTCGGCCGTGACCCTCGTCCTGTTCATCACCACAAGCCCCCTGCCGCTGCTGGCGTTCTCGTCCGGCGTGGTCGTCGGGATGCTCGTCAACGGTTGCATCGCTGGCCTCTACACCGTGGCTCCCATGACCTACGAGCCTGGTGTCCGCACCACGGGTGTGGGCTGGGGGATTGGTATCGGCCGGGCCGGTGCCATCCTCGCTCCCATTGCGGTCGGCGCGCTGCTTGACAACGGATGGAACCCCCACCAGCTCTACATCGGAGTGGCCGTGGTGGTCCTCCTCGCGGCAGTCGCCCTGTTTCGACTGCGGCCCTACGAAGAGATTGCATCCTCCGCAACCAACCAGCCTGCGTCAAGAGCGACTACTGGATGACAGGGTGCCGCCCCTGGACCTGGGAGTGCGCTAAGCGCGTTCCCGGGTCTTGCGTGCGCGCCGGGCCACAACTTCTTCCGCCGCAGCCACGAGCTGCCGTGCAGACTCGTCCCAGTTGAATTCTGCAGCGCGTTGCACTGACTTGCGGGAGCGTTGCTGCCAAAGTGCGTCGTCGGCAAGGGCCGTCACAGCGGCCGCGAATTCCGTCGGCGATTCGGGGTGGACGTAGCTGACGGCGTCACCACCCACTTCACGGAAAATCGGAATATCGCTTGCGATAACGGGGGTGCCCAAGGCCATCGCCTCCACCAGCGGCAAACCGTACCCTTCGGCCCGTGACAGGCTGATCAACGCGGTGGCCCGCAGCAGGAGTTCGTCGTACTCGGCGTCAGTGACACCGTTATGGAACAGCACCTTTGCTCCATCGGGGATCAACGCCTCCAACTCGGCTTTGCGCTCGGGGGTGATCCGGCTGAGCAAATGCAACGTGTAATCGTGCAGTCCGGACATGCCCCCGATCATGGTTTCCACGTTCTTGTAAGGCATGAACGAACCCATGTAGAGGAGGGACTTGTCTGCGCCTCCTTCAGGGTCGCGGGGCGTTTGACCGGGTTGGGGTGCGTTGCCCACGATGCGCACGGGACGCTTGGTCAGTTTGTACTTGGCCATGAGGGCTTCAGTGGTGCGGCTGATGGTGGCCACGATGTCCGCGCGGTCGAGCAGGAGCCTCTGCGGCCAGAACGCCTTGTGGTAGAGCCTCCAGAGAAGGCGAACGGGGGCTGGCAGGAAGCCCGGGGGAGTCGGGTGCTCATAGTAAATGAGGTCATGAAGGGTAAGCACCAGTCCATAACGGCGGCCCACGGTGCCCATGGTCTGCATAGGACACACCACCACGTCAGCATCAAGGGGGTTGACCTTGCGGGCGACGAACAATTCCATAGGTGACAGGGGGCTGTTGAGCATCACGTACGGGACGTCGGGCAGAAGTGCCAGTTGGCGCTTGTCGCTGATGAGCATGGTGACATCGGCGATTTTGGACGTTGCGGCTATGAGGCTGGAACCGTAGCGGCTGATGCCATCGTGATGGTCCGTTCGGGTAAAGCGGGCGTCGATGACAATTTTCACGCGGGATGTTCCTCCAGGAAGGTACGGATTGCTTCAGCGGCCGGAACCGGCGTCTCATAGTGGATAAGATGCCCGACGTCGGGAATCACTTCCAGCTTGGCGTCAGGTAGTCGCTTCATGAGTTTGTGCTGGTTGGGAAGAGTGGCGATCTCATCTTTTTCGCCGGCGATCAACAGTACGGGAAGTGTTAGTTTCCCGGCGACCTCGGCCACGTTGCCCGAGACGGAGGCCTTGAACGATTCGAGCAGGCTCTTCCTGTCTGCGAAGGCACTGAAATATGCGTCGTGCTGGTCGTGGATGAAACGACGAAGGGCTCTGTCCTTGGTTTTGGCCATGGTGATGCTCATGATGCGAACGATCACCCGATTCCGAAGGACCGCTAGTCCGAGCTGGCGGGGAAGCTTGGCGGACGCCTGGTAGTACAGCACCGCTAGTTTGGTCATGAAGCCCTTGGGACCCTCCAACGCGGGTGCGGCAATGGGGTTGATCAGGATCAGCGGATAGACGGTTCCGGGATTCGCGGCGGCGAAGTGGCTGGCCACGATTGAGCCGAAGGAGTGGCCCAGCAGGACAGTCTCGTCATTCAGATCGAGCGCGGCCATGAACCCGGAGATGAACTTTCCATAGCGCTCAACGCTGTGTTCATCGTGGACGAAAGGCTCCGAGCTTCCGAAGGCCGGCAAGTCCGGCATGATGATCCGCATCCCGGGAAGTTGGTCGGCTACGCGCAGCAATCCGTGGTGGTCACCCCGGAAACCGTGGATCACCAGGATGGTGCGCGTCAGGGGAGTGACGGTGACCGGTTCGTAGGTCCAGTAAGCTACCTTGCTGCCATCCACCTCAACCTCCGAGGCATGCGTCCGCCCCGGCAAGGATTCGCTGAAGAATTCGCTGGGGGCCTGCGCACCCTGTGGGGAGTTCGCGGTGTCCACGTTGTCCATTCGTCTATTCCTAGTTCACGTTGTCCGGGTGGGACCCGGTCCGATGGTGGCGTTCCAATGCGGCTATGCCGTCCATATCCCCGGCGTCCAATTCAAAATCGAAGACGGCGATGTTTTCCTTGATCCGTCCGGCCGAGCTTGCCTTGGGAATGACCAGGTTCCCCAGCTGAAGATGCCACCGCAGAATGACCTGGGCCGGAGTCCGGCCATACTTTTCTGACAGCGCGACAATAGCGGGGTCAGCCAGGACTTGCCCGCGACCAAGGGGACTCCACGCCTCGGTACGGATTCCGAGTTGCTCGTGCAACGTCCGCAATCTGGTCTGCTGCAACCAGGGGTGCAGTTCTATCTGGTTCACTGCCGGAACAACCTCTGCCTTTTGCATGAGCTCATCCAGGTGTCCGGGCTGGAAATTGGAAACACCTATGGCCCGGATTTTGCCTTCCCTGTAAAGGGTTTCCATGGCTTTGTAGCTTTCCACGAACAACCCCCGGCCGGCGCACGGCCAGTGGATGAGGTAGAGGTCCACGTAATCAAGTCCAAGGTTCGCCATGGACGTGTCGAACGCCCGTAGTGTCGCGTCGTAGCCCTGGTCATCGTTCCAGACCTTGGTGGTAACGAAGAGGTCCTCGCGTGCCAGCGCGTGTACCGACTCGCCGGAGCCACCGGTACCTCTGTTGGCTTCCGCGGCGTCACCGATCGCACCGCCGAGAGCGCGGCCCACCCCGACTTCGTTGCCGTACATCGCGGCAGTATCAAACCGGCGGTAGCCCTCACCCAAAGCCGTGGCAACCAAGGCCTCTGCGTCTTTGGCGGGAACTTTATAGAGCCCGTATCCCATGCGATCCATCTGAACGCCGTTGTTTAGTGCCAGCCTGTTCGATGTCAGCTTGGATGGGGATCTCATAGCAACGACTCTACCCATTCCTTGCACGATTGCTTCAGGAATGGCCATTGAAACTCACCAGGCGTCGGGCTGAGGCTTCGTCCAGAATGAGGTCCGTCGCGAGTCCCGCAGCCAGGGCTCCTTGGAGGCCATTGATCTTGGATGCCCCGGAGACCACGCAGATCCGTCGCCTGACTTGCCGCAATTGTTCATGGCTGGGACCGGTTGACCTCTCATTCAAGGTGATGCCGTCAGAGGAACCATCACTCCGGAAGAAGACCGTCGCTACATCGCCCACAACATCGTCTGCGGCCAGCATGGTGAGGTCGTGTTCATCGAGGTAACCGCCGGCATAGACATGGCTCGGGTAGTCCGAGTCCACAGATCCGACGCCGAAGATAGCGATGCTCATCCGGGCCTGCAGGTCCAGGATGCGTTGAACGCTGCGCTCATTCCACATGGCGGTCTTGGTGGAGGCATGATCAAAAAAAGCCGGAACAGGGAACTGTTCCACGCGGGCGCCGTACGCACTGCCGAAGCGACGCATGATGTCACTGGCATACGTAATGCCGGTGGTTTGCATGTTGCCGGCGCCATTGAGCTGGACCACGATGCTGTCGTGGGTCACCTTGCGCGTGAGGTGCCTGCTGACCGCGCTGAGCGTCGCACCCCAGGCCACTCCGATGATGGCATTCGAGTCCACCAAAGGTCCGATTGTCCGTGCAGCCTGCATGGCTACGCGGTCCAGGGTCTCTGCTTCGTTGAGCGTGTCCAGTACCGGAACCACGTGGACATCCACGCCGTATTGGTTCCGGATCTGGCTTTCCAGCTCAGGTCCGGTATCGAAAGGGCTTCGAATCTGGACCTGCACGAGGCCCGTTTCCCTCGCCGAAGACAACAGCCTGGACACCGTGGACCTGGATGTCCTCAGCTCCCGGGCGATCGCATCCATGGTGAGGTCCTGCAGGTAGTACATCTGTGCAGCCCGGAGTGCATCCGAGTGACGTGATCGTCCCATCTCATTTCCTTACTGCACGTTTGTGCAAATAGCTTGACTCCATTTTCCACCTTCGCCAGATTAGTGGTGAACGGTGCAGCAGCGAGTGGCGCGGCGCACGAACCAAGCCCAAGGGAGCAGTTTTGGGACACAACAGGATTTCCGGTACCTCACAGCACACACAGCGCGACTCCGTCGTTGCACTGCAGGAGCGGCCCTCGGCCAAGGTACTCATCATCGGCGGTGGCATCAATGGTGTCGGAACGTTCCGCGATCTCGCCCTCCAGGGTGTCGACGTCGCGCTTGTTGAACGTGGTGACTACTGCCAAGGTGCCAGCGGTGCCTCCTCCCACATGATCCACGGCGGCATCCGGTACCTGGAAAACGGCGAGTTCCGCTTGGTCCAGGAGTCCGTGGTCGAGCGCAACAGGCTCCTGCGGATCGCGCCCCACTACGTGAAGCCGCTGCAGACCACCATCCCGATCTTCAGCACGTTCTCCGGCATCCTGTCTGCACCCATGCGCTTCCTCAGCCACAAGCAAGGCAAGCCCAAGGAACGCGGCGCTTTCCTGATCAAGGTTGGCCTGAGCATGTACGACTTCTTCTCCCGCGACGGCGGCAACGTACCGCGCCACCAGTTCCGTGGGCGGACCAAGGCCTTGGCTGAACTTCCCCAACTTCATTCCGGCATCAAGTACGCCGCTACCTACTTTGATGCTTCGGTTCATAACCCGGAGCGTCTGACCCTTGACGTCCTGCAGGACGGGGAGAAAGCAGGCCGTGGCGGAGGACTCCCAGGAGGAAGCGCCCGCGCCAGCAACTACGTTTCTCTCGTGTCCATGGGCTCGGACGGAGTCCGGCTCCGTGATGAACTGACGGGCAAGGAATTCGACTTCCAGGCGGACGTCATCGTCAACACCACGGGGGCCTGGGTTGACCTCACCAACCAGGCCATGGGCGCAGTCAGCAAGTTCATGGGCGGCACCAAGGGATCGCATATCGTCCTGGACCACCCGGAACTGCTGGCAGCGTGCAACGGCCGCGAAATCTTCTTCGAGCACACTGATGGCCGTATCGTCCTGATCTACCCCATGGGTGACCGCGTGCTGGTAGGCACCACGGATGTGGACGCTGATATGTCCCAGGACGCCGTGTGCACTGAAGAAGAAATCGACTACTTCTTCGACCTCGTCGGCCACGTGTTTCCCACCATCAAGGTGGAGCGCGACCAGATCGTCTACAGCTTCGCCGGCGTCCGGCCCCTGCCGCGCCACGACGAAACCCAGCCGGGATTCGTCTCACGCGACTACCGCATCGAACGCAGCGTCCGCACCGGCAGCGGCTCCGTCGCTACGCCAGGCGGTAAGGCCGCCGTCGTGCTCAGCCTGGTGGGCGGCAAGTGGACCACCTTCCGCGCGCTGGCCGAACACATGACCAATGACGTCCTCCGCGAACTGGGCATGGAGCGCAAGGTCTCGACGGCGAAACTTGCTATCGGCGGCGGCGCCGGCTTCCCTGCCACTGAACAAGGCGAGCAGGAATGGATCAAGAAGCACATGGGGCCGGGGTTGGATGCTGACCGCGTGGCCGTCCTGTTGACCCGGTACGGAACGCGCGCAGATGCCGTCATCGACTACCTGAATGCCGGACACGACACTCCGCTGCGTTCCACGCGCGAACTGAGCGTCCGGGAGCTGGCGTTCATGGCCGAGCACGAGCAGATCGGGCACCTGGTGGATGTCCTCATCCGCAGGACGTCGCTGGCGTTCCGTGGGCTTGTCACCGGGGAGTTGCTCAATGAAATAGCAGCAGCGTTGGCCGAGCCTCTTGGTTGGGATGCTGCTGCCCGTGAAGCAGAAATCCGCCACGCCCAGGAAGTACTGCAACGGTTCCACAAGGTTGACGTGCACAGTCTCGTAGCCTGACACCAAGCAGCGGAAACAGCTTGACCGTCCCAATGTGCGGCAGGGGCGGAATGGGGTAGGTGGGCCCGCCAGGGGACCACCACACCGGGACGGTTCCGGAGACAACGGAACCGTCCCAACAGCCTCTTCACCCGCGAGGAGGCTGACAACAGAAAAATGAGGAGTCAAAGATGTCTCTTGGAATTGTTTTCCTTTCCGAAGTATTCGGAACCATGATGCTGACCCTGCTGGGTTGCGGCGTCGTGGCAAACGTTGCGCTCAAAGGCACCAAGGGCAACAACGGTGGATTCTTGATGGTGACGTGGGGCTGGGGTATTGCGGTCTTCGCGGGCGTTTTCGTGGCCGCAAAGTCCGGTGCGCACCTTAACCCGGCCGTCACCCTGGGCCTGCTTGTCAACGGCAAAGCAGAATACGCCCCCGGTGTTCCCGTGGATTTCGCGTCCACCCTGACGTACTTCGGCGCTGAACTGCTCGGCGCTTTCCTGGGTGCAGTTGTTTGCTGGCTTGCTTACAAGCAGCACTTCGATGAAGAGCCCCTCGCAGCGAGCAAGCTGGGCACCTTCTCCACCGGTCCGGCCATCCGCTCCACCCCGTGGAACCTCATCACGGAAATCATCGGCACGTTCGTCCTGGTCTTCGTCATCCTGACCTTCGGCGGGACCCCTTCGGGCCTCGGCCCGCTGGCTGTTGCACTGCTCGTTGTTGGCATCGGTGTTTCCCTCGGTGGTCCCACCGGTTACGCCATCAACCCTGCACGTGACCTCGGTCCCCGCATCGCCCACGCCATCCTTCCCATCAAGGGCAAGGGCACCAGCGACTGGGCCTACTCCTGGATTCCCGTCGTCGGACCGCTGGTTGGCGGCGCCCTTGCAGGCGTCGTTGCCCTCTGGGTACCGGACATCATGCCTGCAATCGCAGGCTAGTCCCGCACGTACGCACTTCGCTTCACCGCACGTTGTAGATAAACACTTGAGAAGCTAACAACAAAGACAAGGACGTCACCATGAATCAATACGTCATCGCCATCGATCAGGGCACAACCAGCTCCCGCGCCATCGTTTTTGACCACACGGGCAACATCGTGTCCACCGGCCAGATGGAGCATGAGCAGATCTTCCCGCAGGCCGGCTGGGTTGAGCACAACCCCGCCGAAATCTGGAACAACACCCGCGAAGTCATCGCCTCCGCCCTGTCCAAGGCGAACCTGACACGGCACGACATCGCCGCCGTCGGCATTACCAACCAGCGCGAAACCGCTGTCGTTTGGGACAAGAACACCGGCGAGGCCGTCTACAACGCCATCGTCTGGCAGGACACCCGAACCCAGCCCATCGTGGATGAACTGGCCCAGGACGGGGGAGTGGAGCGCTTCAAACAGAAGGTCGGCCTGCCTTTGGCCACGTACTTCTCGGGAACCAAGATCAAATGGATTCTGGACAACGTGGATGGCGCCCGCGAACGTGCCGAAGCCGGCGACCTCCTGTTCGGCAACACCGATGCCTGGGTTCTCTGGAACCTGACCGGCGGTGTTGACGGCGGCGTGCACGTCACCGACGTCACCAACGCTTCCCGAACCCTGTTCATGGACCTCGAAACGCTGCAGTGGGACCAGGAGATCCTGGACGTCTTCGGCGTCCCGGCCTCCATGATGCCTGCCATCAAGTCCTCCTCCGAGGTATATGGCCACGTCCACACCTCCCAGTTGCTCCGCGAAACGCCGGTCGCCGGCATCCTCGGAGACCAGCAGGCGGCAACCTTCGGGCAGGCCGCATTCCAGCCCGGCGAAGCCAAAAACACCTACGGCACCGGCTGCTTCCTGATCTTCAACACGGGCGAAGAGATCGTTCACTCAAAGAACGGCCTGCTCACCACCCTTGGATACAAACTGGGCGACGCCAAGCCGCACTATGCCCTTGAAGGCTCCATTGCCGTCACCGGGTCCTTGATCCAGTGGCTCCGCGACAACCTCGGCCTGATCAGCTCCGCTCCTGAGGTTGAGGACTTGGCTGCCGCCGTCGAGGACAATGGTGGCGTCTACATCGTGCCGGCCTTCTCCGGTCTGTTCGCACCGTATTGGCGTGCAGACGCACGCGGCGCGATCGTCGGACTCACGCGCTTCGCCAACAAGGGCCACATCGCCCGGGCCGCACTCGAAGCAACTGCATTCCAGACGCGTGAAGTACTCGACGCCGTCAACGCCGACTCGGGCGTTCCGCTCACCGAGTTGAAGGTCGACGGCGGCATGGTCGCCAACGAGGCACTCATGCAGTTCCAGGCCGATATCCTGGGCGTGCCCGTCGTCCGCCCGAAGGTCGTGGAAACCACGGCCCTCGGTGCTGCCTACGCGGCCGGCCTCGCCGTCGGCTTCTGGAAAGACCTCGGCGAGCTCAGCGCAAACTGGAACGAAGACAAGCGCTGGGAGCCACAGCTTCCGGCGGAGGAGCAGGAGCGTCAACTGCGGCTCTGGAAGAAGGCCGTAACAAAGTCCATGGACTGGGTCGACGAAGACGTGAAGTAGTTCAAAAAAGGGGCCGATGACTCCCGCCCGCCCGCTTCGCGGTGCCCACCACACCATGGCGGGGAGTCATCGGCCCCTTTTTCGACGCTGTGCGCCGCGCCGCCCACCATGTTTTGCCGGTGAGTGGAACGTTGATCGTGCGCTATTGTAGATCTATGCGTGCGATCCTTCTGCTTAGCTAGCCGCTCGGCTTTCAATAGCCGTGCGGCCGCCCCTCCATTGTTGAGGGGCTTTTGTGTGTCCGGGACTTTCCGGTGCCAAAGCAGGAGTCAAAACCGCCATCGAAGAACAGAAGAGGGCAGCAGTGAGCGTTCAGCCGGAGACAGAGACCGGAACAGCACAAACAGCCGCAGCCGAAGCGCCCGAAGAAGGCGTCTACAGCTTCGCTGCGATGGAAGCCAAGTGGCCGCAGGTCTGGGAGGACCTCAAAGTCTTCACGCCTGCCGACGATGGTTCGCGGGAACGCCGCTACGTGCTGGACATGTTCCCGTACCCCTCCGGCGACCTCCACATGGGCCACGCCGAAGCCTTCGCCATGGGTGACGTCGTGGCGCGTTACCTGCGCCAGAAGGGCTTCGATGTCCTGCACCCCATCGGCTGGGACTCCTTCGGCCTGCCCGCTGAGAACGCTGCAATCAAGCGCAACGCACACCCCAGTGAGTGGACCTACGCCAACATCGACACCCAGGCGGCGTCCTTCAAGCGCTACGCAATCTCCGCCGACTGGTCCCGCCGCCTCCACACCTCCGACCCCGAGTACTACCGGTGGACTCAGTGGCTGTTCAAGCGCTTCTACGAGCGTGGCCTGGCCTACCGCAAGGACTCGCCCGTCAACTGGTGCCCCAAGGACCTGACTGTGCTCGCCAACGAGCAGGTCGTCAACGGCGCTTGTGAGCGTTGCGGCACGCCTGTCACCAAGAAGTCCCTGAACCAGTGGTACTTCAAGATCACGGACTACGCCGATCGTCTTCTTGAGGACATGGACCAGCTGCAGGGTCACTGGCCCGAGCGCGTTCTGGCCATGCAACGCAACTGGATTGGCCGCTCCGAAGGCGCCCACGTGCGTTTTGTCATTGAAGCCACGGATGACCGTGCCGAGCGCGAAGTCACCGTGTTCACCACCCGGCCGGACACCCTCTACGGTGCAACGTTCTTCGTCGTTGCAGCGGATGCTCACCTGGCGCTGGATTTGGTGACGCCTGAACAGCACGATGAACTTATGGCCTACCGCGAAAAGGTCAAGGCACTCTCGGAAATCGAGCGCCAGTCCACCGAACGCGAGAAGACCGGTGTCTTCACCGGCCGCTACGCCGTCAACCCGCTCAACGGAGAAAAGCTCCCGGTGTGGGCCGCTGACTATGTCCTGGCCGACTACGGCACGGGCGCTATCATGGCGGTCCCGGCACACGACCAGCGCGACCTCGACTTCGCCAAGACTTTCGGGCTGCCCGTCCGTGCGGTACTGGATACCGGTGACGAAGATCCCGCAGAGACCGGCGTCGCCACTGCAGGTGAAGGCACGCTCAAGAACTCCGGTGAGTTGGACGGCCTTTCCAAGTCCGACGGCATTCCCGCGGCGATCGAGATTCTCGAGAAGCTCGGAACCGGCGAAAAGTTCGTCAACTTCCGTTTGCGTGACTGGCTGCTGAGCCGCCAGCGCTTCTGGGGTACTCCGATCCCCATCATCCACTGTGGTGAATGTGGCGAAGTGCCCGTTCCAGATGACCAGCTCCCCGTCAGGTTGCCCGACAACCTGCGCGGTGAGGCGTTGTCGCCGAAGGGGACCTCCCCGCTGGCCGCCGCCGTCGAGTGGGTCAACGTTGAGTGCCCCAACTGTGGCCGTGCAGCGCAGCGTGATACTGACACCATGGATACGTTCGTGGACTCGTCCTGGTACTTCCTGCGATTCGTATCGCCGGATTACACCGAAGGCCCGTTCGATCCCGAAAAGATCAACAACTGGATGCCGGTCGGGCAGTACGTGGGCGGCGTGGAACACGCCATCCTGCACCTGCTGTACGCACGTTTCTTCACCAAGGTCATCAAGGACATCGGCCTGATCGAAGCCAACGAACCGTTCTCTGCGCTGCTCAACCAGGGCCAAGTACTCAACGGCGGAAAGGCCATGAGCAAGTCCCTCGGCAACGGCGTGGATTTGGGCGAGCAGTTGGACAAGTTCGGTGTCGACGCCGTTCGCCTCACCATGGTCTTCGCCTCCCCACCTGAGGACGACGTCGACTGGGCGGACGTTTCCCCGTCAGGTTCGGCCAAGTTCCTGGCCCGTGCGTGGCGCCTTGGCCAGGACGTCAGCAGTGAACCGGGCGTTGATCCGGCGACTGGTGACCGTGCGTTGCGCACTGTGACGCACAAGACCATCGCAGATGCCGCTGAACTGCTGGACAACAACAAGTTCAACGTCGTGGTTGCCCGCCTCATGGAGTTGGTCAACGCCACGCGCAAGAACATCGATTCCGGTGCAGGTGCCGCAGATCCAGCTGTTCGTGAAGCGGTGGAAGCCGTAGCCGTAATCCTGAGCCTCTTTGCGCCCTACACGGCCGAGGACCTTTGGAACACTCTCGGTCACCCGGCTTCCGTTGCGAATGCAGGCTGGCCGAAGCACGACGATGCACTGCTGGTGCAGGACACCGTCACCGCCGTTGTCCAGGTGCAGGGCAAAGTTCGCGACCGTCTTGAAGTGTCGCCGGACATCACCGAGGACGCGCTGCGTGAGCTCGCCTTGGCCTCGGAAAACGTCCAGCGTGCCTTGGACGGCCGTGGCATCCGCACCGTCATCGTGCGTGCACCTAAACTGGTGAACATCGTTCCTGCCTAGCAGGGATAGTGCGGCCGCCGGCGTTCTGCCGGCGGCCAGCCATCATCTTTGGAGGTTGCGTGCCTGAGCGAGAACCACCCGCATGGATATGGCTCAAGGAAAGAGTGGCGCGCCTCCGGCAGCCCACGGCACCGGTTCCTGTCGCTGACGTGCCGCTGGCCGCCGTCGTCAAAACCGCGGTTGTCACCGATTCGGCCGCTGCCCTGCCGCCGGACTGGGTATCTGCCTTTACCTCAGACGGGCGCCTCGCGGTTGTTCCCATGCCAGTCATGGTGGGAAGCGAAATCTACGGCGAGGGCGAAGACGACATCACACAAACCCTTTCCTTGGCTCTTGCCTCCGGCGCCTCGGTGAAAACTTCACGGCCGTCGCCTGGCCAGTTCGAACAGGCGTACCTCGCTGCGGAGCGCCACGGTTTCGAGGCTGTGGTGTCCATCCACATTTCGTCCGAGCTCTCAGGAACCGCTGATGCCGCAAGGTTGGCTGCCGCACGCGTGCGCATCCCGGTTGAAGTAGTGGACTCGCGCACTGTGGGGATGGCTCAAGGCATGGGTGTCCAGAGTGCAGTGGTGGCAGCAGCCGATGGCCAGGGAGCGGCAGAAGTCCGCGAATTTGCCGAGAAGCGCATGCAGCGCACCAAGGTTTACTTCTACGTGCCCAGCCTCGAGCAATTGAGACGGGGTGGGCGCATCGGGGCGGCAGCGTCGCTGTTCGGTACCGTCTTGGCTATTAAACCCATCCTGGCGGTCGACGGCGGCAGGATCGTGCCGCTGGAAAAGGTCCGTTCCGCTGTGCGAGCCGTGGCCCGCTTGGAGGAGATCGTTGCCGCTGACGTCGCCTCCCGCCCGGCCGGCCAGCAACGTTTGGCAGTTCACCATTTTGGCAATCAGTTGGAGGCCGAAGCCTTGGCAGCCCGCCTGAACGAAAAATGCCCTGACTGCCCGGCACCCCAAATCAGTGCGCTTCCGGCTGTGTTGGCAGCACATGCAGGATTGGGCGTTCTTGCGGTCATCGTGGGGGAGAGCAGTACGCCAACGGATTGATCCTTGACCGCCGTGGCACATGGCGCAAAGCTATGTTTCCTTGGCTGGTCTGCGCCCGCCCGCGCGTTTCCACAGCCAGCGATCGAGGAGCACCACCACGGCATCGTGCAGCCCAACGACGCCTGCCATAGCTTGCATAGGGTGAAGCGCTACCCAGACAACCAATAAGGTCATCATCGAGAAGGCCGCCATGGACACAATCCCGACCGGTCCTTCGGCCCATGGCAGGGCGGCCCCGGGCAAATGCGCGAAGAACCTTGCCACGCCAGCCACCACTCCCGCGCATGCTCCGGCGAGGGCTATGGGAACTGCTGCCAACCATGGCAAGCCCACTGATAGGGGAACGGCTAGAGTCCCGAAAATCGTCACGGGTGCCACCAAGGTGCCGGCCACCACGTTAGCGATGAGCGCATAAGGAGTGAACTGCGGTTGAAGGGCCACTATCACCGGGCCGCACAGCAGCTGCGCAGACAACGGAACGGCAACACCCGCGGCTAACCACCGTGGCACCCATGCAGGGATCCATGACGCAACGCGAGTGGCCAGCAGGACAATACCCAAGGTCGCCAGCACGGACAGCAGGAACCCGACGTTCGTCGCCATACTCGGATCAAGAAGCAAGAGAACAATGGTGGCCAGGCTGAGGAACGTCAAGGATCGACCCCGCAGGCCCCCGATCAAGGCCGCCAGCCCCACAGTCCCCATCACAGCAGCTCGGAGCACGCTCGGATCCGGACCCACCATCACAACAAAAGCCACCAGACCGCATGCAGCGAAAGCACCGGCTACGGGGCGTGACAGCCTCAGGCATCGCGCTAACAAAATGAAGCCTCCCAGCACCAAGCTGCAATTGGCACCGCTGACCGCGGTCAGGTGTGTCATTCCGGTTGTCGTCATATCCGCCTCCAGGCCTTCGGGAAGAGCGCTGGTGTCTCCTGTGACCATGCCCGGCATCAGCCCGGCAGGGTCGGGCGGCAACCAACTCGAAGCTGCGATGAAGTGCTTCCGTACGTCGACGGAGGATTGCCGCAGATCAAGAGTCGACGCGACGAGAACGGGCACGGAGGACGCTGACAAAAGAGCTGCCTGCGTTTGTCCTTCCCGCACAGCCTTCAGCGTTCCCGATGTTCTGACACGCTGACCGGGCCGTACGTCTTGCCAGCCGTTCCCACCCATTACCATCAAGTCTGCGGAACCTCGAATGACGGAACCGTTGGAGGTGACCTCAACCAAGGTTGCAGCTACCGACCACCTGTTTCCACTTGACTGGCCCGGTGCGCGGACCTCAGTTGGAGATCCTGTGATGAGCACGTGGATAAGGACGCCGTTTCCTTCTACTACAGCCTCAGCGAGCGGCCCCTCTTCGCGGGCATTGGCCATGACAGCACAATGAACAGCCACTGCAGCACCCATGATAAAGGCAAGGGCAATGGTGGCGGGGACCGTTCTGGCACGGTTCAAGGCTGACCGATGACGCCGCGCTCCCGCCCGCAGCAAAACCGCAACCGAGGCCAAAATCCCCGCTACGGCTGCGGACCACGCTGCATCGATAAACGCCCCGGCAAGTGCAACGGACCAGGTCACCAGCACCGTGGGAACCAGCCTCAGATCCATGCGCTTCGATCGCGATGAAACTGCACTGATCCTTGTCATCCCAGCCGAATTAGCCACCCTGGACCGTCACCAAGTCTTTGATTGATTCCATGAGCTTGGGTCCGATGCCGTCAACGGCGTCAAGTTCGTCGACGGAGGCAAAAGGGCCGTGTTCTTTGCGCCAATCAATAATTCCTTGAGCAGTCACCGGCCCAATTCTGGGGAGCGTTCCCAGTTCTTCCAAGGACGCCGTGTTGATGTTGACCTTGGCCTCTGCCGCGTCATCTCCGGTACCGCCAGCAGGGCCCGAGCTTCCAGCAAGTGGGGCAGGCTGCGGCACCTCCCCGACCACAGGGACCTGAATCTTGGCCCCGTCGCTCACCACCTCAGCAAGGTTGAGGCTGTTGAGTTCTGCACTGGATACAACACCCCCGGCAGCCTCAATCGCTTGGAAAACCCGGCTGCCCACCGGCAGGGAAACAACACCAGGCTTCTGCACGGCACCAGCCACGTGCACGAGCACGCTGCCCCCAGCCTCCGTGGGCTCTGACTCAGGAGATTCGGAAGTAACCGACAGCCCGGGCCCCGCCGACGAGGAATACGTGAGTGGTTCTGTTGTTGGCTGCCCCACGGCCGATTGCCACAAGTGCCAAGCAATGATGCCAACTCCCACAACCGCAAGGAGGGCAGCCACCCGCCATGGGGTTCGCCAGCGGCTCCGCACATAACGCATCCCGGATTCCGGGTCCGAATCTTCAGGCGTCGGATCTGGTTCGCCGGGCAACTGCAACAGAGGAATGGTCTGGGTCTCCGTACCCAGGCGGGATGCAAAACGCTGCCGGATTGCCTGCGCTGCGGCATCTGGGGCGGCATCCCGGTTCCGGCGTGGCATAGAACGAGCCTATGGCTGCCGCTGCTGTCACAGCGGGGACGAGGTGCTCTATGTGGATAAGACGAACGAAGGAACAATCCGCTTACGACTGGCCCCGACGAAGGTGAATTTTGCTCGGATCGCACTGAACCGCCTCACTGTTCACCGTAAGAAGCTCTGAAACAAACATAACAAATTTTAAAAAGATAGTGACTTTGAATGGTTTGTAACGCATGATGGATTGAGCCGATCCCGAGGACGTGAACGGCACGAACCAGAAGGGAGCGCAGATGACGCGCTTTGTCGATGTAAGCAACATGATCCGTTGGGTCAGATCCCAAGGCCCGGAAACGATCATCAAAGACCTGATCCACTACATGGAAGAGGACTTCCGACGCTGGGCGCGGTTTGATAAGACGCCGCGCGTCGCCAGCCATACGCCCTACGGCGTTATCGAACTCATGCCCACCAGTGATCACGAGACCTACGGCTTCAAATATGTGAACGGGCACCCCTCCAATCCAGCCCGTGGCTACCAAACCGTCACGGCGTTCGGCGTCCTGGCAGATGTCCACAACGGCTACCCGACGTTCCTGGCGGAAATGACGATCCTCACGGCGCTACGCACCGCAGCCACATCCGCCATGGTCGCGAAGGCCTTGGCTCGATCCGATTCCAGCGTCATGGCCATGATTGGAACCGGGAGTCAGGCAGAATTTCAGGCACTGGCGATGAGGACGGCGCTGGGGGTGGCGAAGCTTCAGGTTTGGGATACCGATCCCGCCGCAGTGAACAAGTTCATCCGCAACATGGTTCCCCTTGGATTCGAAGTACATGTTGCTTCGTCTGCTCTGGAAGCAGTTCAGGGTGCCGACATCGTCACGACGTGCACGGCAGACAAAACCCAAGCAACGATCCTAAGCGTCCAACACATTGCTCCTGGAATCCATCTCAACGCGATCGGCGGAGATTGTCCCGGAAAAACGGAACTTGACCCATCGATCCTGGAGATCGGCGACGTCTTTGTTGAGTATGAGAGCCAGACACGGATCGAAGGTGAAATCCAGCAGATGCCGGCCGACTTCGCCGTCACAGAGTTCTGGAAGGTCCTGCTCGGCGCGGCACCAGGGCGTACCTCCGAAGAGCAAATCACCATCTTCGATTCCGTTGGATTTGCTGTGGAAGACTTCTCGGCCCTGCGATACGTGCGGGACTCCGTGGACGGTACCGAGTTCTTTGAAGACATAGACCTCGTTGCAAATCCGGACGATCCCAAGGACCTGTTCGGTCTTGTCGGTGCCCTAGCGCCCGTCGGATAGACGACTTACCCCATCGTCGCCACTATCCACTAAATGCCGTCAGTTATGACTTCAAACCCGGACCAAAATCCCCATCTCCTACGGAGCGCTATGTCCACCTCAATCAAGCCCAGATTACGTTCTTCACTCCTCCTTTCCGCGGCCACTCTCATGGCTATCTCGATGGTGAGTTGCACCGTCCCCACAGGTGAAAGTGGTGACTCCGGGGTCACCGGAGCTGCCATCAAGCTCGGGCTTCTGGCCCCCCTCACAGGTGTGGCCGCAGCTGACGGCAAGCTCATGGAACAGGGCGCTCGACTTGCAGTCGACGAAATCAATGCCAAGGGCGGCATCGATGGCAGGAAGATCGAACTCAAAGCCCTTGATGTACGGGACCAGAAATCGGATGCAGTCTCGGCCGCTGTGACGCAACTGACCTCAGACCCCGATGTTGCGGCGGTGCTCACCGGTTACGCCAGCACCACCAACTTTGAAATTGATCAACTGGCAGAAGCGGGAATTCCGTACTTGCTGAGCGGCAACAGTGCCCAAACACAGGACATCATTTCCAAGGACCCCGAAAAGTATCCTGGAGTTTGGTCCCTTGCCCCTTCATATGAGGGCTACAGCACCGGCATCCCTGAACAATTGGATGCATGGAACGCTGATGGCACGTTCCCGCTCACCAGCCGCCGTGTTTACATCATCTCCAGCGACAATGCGTACTCCAACGGCATAGCTTCCGGGTTGGACAAGAACTTCAGGGCAAAGGGCTGGGAAGTTACGGGACCCGACACTGTTCCTTTTGGGGAAGTGGACGACTGGACCACGCAGATAACCAAAATCCGTCAGGTCGATCCGGCCGTGATCATCAACCTCGACTACCTGACTGCAAATGCGTCAAAGTTCCTCACCCAATTCCGTCAGAATCCAACTCAGTCATTGGTGTTTTCGCAGTACGCTCCAAGCGTGCCGGAGTTCACTGAGCTTGCAGGCAAGAACGCTGACGGCGTGCTGTACAACCTTCCGTTCGCCCCACTGCCGGCTTTGGCCGAAACTAAAGAGCTCACCCGGAAGCTTACGGAGGCATACGAGAACGAACCCAGCCTGTATAGCTACGGCCTCTACGAACAGGTCTATTTATGGGCCGATGCGGTGAAGGAAGTCGGTGATCCTGACAAGCGCGATGAAGTCGGGGTTGCATTGGGCAAGCTGGACAAGCAAACCACGCTTGGTCGTGTGCATTTTGATCCCAAAACGCATCTGGCCGTGGCTGGCAAGGACGGTATCCCGATGACCTATTACCAAATCCAAACCGGAAAACGCCTGAACATCGCTCCTGAAGAGTTCGCCGACGGCACGTTCCATAGGCCCGAGTGGATGAAATGAGAATGTCCGAATCATCTGCCCGGGGCACTTCCAACGGGCACCTCCTGGAAGTCCGGCAGGTCAGTCGCCGCTTCGGTGGATTCGTGGCCGTGGACAACGTCACGCTGAATGTCAGCGAGGGGGAAATCCTGGGGATTGCCGGTCCCAACGGTGCCGGAAAGAGTACTCTCTTCAACTTGATCTCCGGGGTCCCGTTCGGCCCCACAGACGGAGAAATTCTCTTCGACGGCGTCCGGATTGACAAGCTCGCTGCGCACAAAATCGCTCGTTTGGGAATGCGTCGAACCTTCCAAGCAGAACAGCTGTTCCCGTCGTTGAGCGTTTCAGACAACATCGCTGTGGCCAACCATTACCTCGGTGGGCGCGGGCGCTACAAGGGCGACGTGGAAACTGCCTTGGAAACCGTAGGAATCACCAGATACAGGGACGATAAGGCGGCGGATATACCTCTGCTTGCAAAAAAGAAGCTGATGATAGCGAGCGCCCTTGTCTCAAAGCCGCGGCTCCTGATGCTGGATGAACCGGCCGGTGGCCTCAACGATGAGGACCAGGCTGAACTCATCCTGCTCCTGAGGGAACTTCAGAAGGGCGGCCTGACATTGCTGATCATTGAGCACGTACTCAGTCTCATCCGCGATCTTGCCAAGAGGATGATCATCATGTCATCCGGTGAAGTCCTGGTTGAAGGAACCCCCGACGCCGTTCTTGCGGATCCGCGGGTGATGGAGGCATATCTGGGGAAGGCCACAGCGTGAATCACCTTCAGCAGAAAGTTAGCCCACTGCTCGGCGTGTATGACCTTGAGGCAGGATATGGCCGCCTGCCGGTAGTCCGATCGTTTTCCATCGAGGTCGTACCGGGTGAAGCACTGGCCCTGTTGGGACCCAACGGTCATGGAAAGACGACCGCCCTGCGCGCCGTCTCAGGCCTGGGCAGGACATCGTCAGGTCGGGTTGTCTTCGATGGCAGCGATATCACCGGCATGCCCGCCTACAGGATAGTCAACCAGGGAATTATGCACGTGCCCCAAGGCAATCAGCTCTTTCCGAGGCTCACTGTCAGGGAGAACCTGGCATTAGCAGGCGGGATCCCGGCAGCGAGGGATCAGCGGGAAGAGACTCTGGAAATGGTCCAGGAACTGTTTCCCAAGCTCCGGCAACGTCGCGGACAACTTGTGGGCACGCTGTCCGGCGGAGAACGCCAAATGGTGGCCATTGGAATGGGCCTAATGGCCAAGCCCAAACTTCTGGTGCTGGATGAACCGACCCTCGGGCTGGCACCCAAGATCCGGTACGAAATCCTTGAGACACTCCACGAAGTCCGCCGATTGGGTCTGTCGCTAATAGTCGCCGATGGCGATATTGAGTTCCTCTTCGAACTCGCGGACCGCTGGCATCTTGTGGAGCTCGGACGGATTGTCTCCAGCGGAACCACCGCAGTCAAGCCCAGCCACGAGGAAGTCATGGACATGTACGTCGGCTCCCACGCGTCAACCGCCACCAACACCATTGAAGGAGATAAGCATGACTGACGCGCTCCTATCCATCCTCGTCTCAGCCCTCGTGCTCGGGTCGCTTTACTCGTTGATGGCCAGCGGACTGTCCCTCATATGGTCCACGCTGGGAGTCTTCAACTACGCTCACGGTGCGCTCCTGCTGCTGGGGGCATACTTCATCTGGACGTTCTCAGAGAAGGTCGGGCTCCCGGTTCTCCTCGCCTTCGCCGCTGCGGTTCCCCTGCTGGCTTTACTGGGCATGCTCATGGACCTCGTCGCAGTCCGGCCATTCATCAGCAGGCCAAACGGAACGCTCTTGGTCATGGTTTCCACCCTCGCAATTGCCAACGCAGTGGAGGGTGCAGCACAACTGGTCTGGGGACCGCAGAACAAGCAAATAAAGTCCGTGAGCACCTCAACGTTTGCCATGGGCGACGTAAAAATCGCAAGCTCCACCCTCATCGCCCTGGGCCTGGCCTTAGTCCTGGTTATAGGACTTATTATGTTGCTGCGCACGACGAAGTGGGGGATGGCCGTCCGGGCAGTGGAACAAAACAGGGATATGGCAATGCTCGTCGGAATCAGGCCGGCGCGCATATACGCCGGCGTCTTTGCGGTCGCATCAATTCTGGCCTGCGCCGCCGCCTTCGTCTATGGAACCACCACCACCATTACTCCCACCAAAGGCTTTGAACCCCTGCTGACTGCCTTTGTCGTCCTGGTCTTCGGCGGGTCGGCCACTTTGTGGGGAACCTTGGTCGGTGCCTTCACCATAGGCCTGTTGGAAGCGGGCACGACGTACTGGCTCGGGCTGCAATGGAGCCCTGTCGCCGTCTTCCTCGTCCTGGTCCTCATCATGCTGGTCCGCCCCCAAGGCCTAGTGAAAGGACGTTCGTGATGAACAGTCTTGGATCCCTCAAGCGATTCGCTACGTGGCCGATACTCTTGCTTGCCGCAGCCTTGTTGCCGTACGTCGTCATCAGCGGCTCTGCACGCTTGCTGGCCGCGACGGCGCTCATTTACGCGCTGCTTGCCGCCAGCTGGAACCTGACCTTGGGCATCGGCGGTATCTTCAACTTTGCCCACGTTGGCTTCTTCGGCGTCGGAGGTTACACGATGGCCGTTGCCACAGTTACATGGGATGCAAATCCGTGGATCGGGCTCCTTCTGGCAACGGTTGCGGGAGGGCTGGCCGGTGCACTGGCTTACATTCCGGTGATACGCATGCGCGGCATCTACATCGCACTTATCACCTTCGTCTTCGTGCAGTTGTGCTACTACCTGGTTCTGGCCGTTCCCGGAATCACCGGCGGATCCAGTGGTCTGACGGGCGTGCCGGCTCTGAGCATAGGCAATTTTTCTTTCGCCAAGTACTCGGGGTTGGGCTACTTATGGTTGCTCGGCGGGGCCGTGGTCCTGCTCCTGGTCCTGCTCCGGGCCACCCTACGCAACCCGTTCGGCAAGAGCCTTATCGCACTGCGTGACAATGAAAGCCTGGCAGTCAGCCGCGGAATGAACCGCATCAGGCAGCATCTTTTAGCCTTTGTGCTCAGCGGTGCCGTTGCCGGCGTGACAGGAGCCCTCTATGTTGCCTACTTCCGCGTTGCGGACGTCACGCTCTTCAGCTTCGGATTCGTCACCCTTGGCTTGAGCATGATCTTCCTCGGCGGCACCGGTCATATCTGGGGTCCTGTCCTGGGGGCGCTGATAGTCACAGTCATCGACCGCCAACTCACGGATTTGGGTCCTGCGCGGGCGATCATCATCGGCGTCGGGACCTTGCTGGTTCTTATTTTCATCCCGAGCGGCATCTCAGGCCTCGTCCAAGACGCACTGGACAGAACGCGGAGGATTCTTCGAAGAAACCGGAACAAACCCGCCGAGACAGGGAACCAAATACCCGCAAGCCAACATTCGGAAGTCGAGGAAACCACACATGTCCGTTGATGCCATGGCCCGAACTGAGCAGAACCAGCGTAGGGCAGTCCTGGACGCAGTGGATCGTCTGGCTCCCAGGATCGTCCAGTCTGTCTCGGACGCCGTCAAGATCCCGAGCATAAACCCTAAGTATCCCGGTCAGGACTACGGGAAGCTTGTGGGCGCCGAGGGGGAGGTCAGCGCTCTTATGAATGATCTTCATCGCGAAGCGGGCGCCTCAACGGAACTCGTGACAGTTGAGAAGGGCCGGGACAATGCTTGCGGGCGGATTGCCGGTACAGGTGGTGGCCGCTCGCTGCTGCTCAACGGGCACGTGGATGTGGTGCCGCCAAACCGTGAAGGTCTTTGGGACCATGCGCCCTTCTCCGGTTTGATCACCGATGATGCTGTCCATGGCAGGGGAGCTACGGACAATAAAGCCGGCACAGTCGCCGCGGCATACGCTGCCATCGCCTTAGCCACCGCAGGCATCCGGCTCCAAGGAGATCTTGTGCTGCAGGCGGTCGTCGGAGAAGAAGTCGGTGACCACCTTTCGGGCACAACGGCAGCTTTGCAAGCAGGGTATGGGGCCGACGCCGCGATCGTCTGCGAACCGTCGAACTTCTCCGACGCACCTCCCAATCTGGTTCCCAGCACCCCGGGCCTGTTGTGGTTCTCACTGTCCCTTGTCGGCAAAGCGGCGCACTCCGGTTTGCGGGGTCTTACCATTCATCCAACCCTTGAAGGCGAAGCTTTGGGTGTCAACACCATCGACAAGTTCTGGATCATCTATCACGCCCTGCGGCAGTTGGAAGATACCTGGGCGCGGCGTGACAGGCACCCCCTGTTCCAGCCGGGCTACTTCAATCTCTTGCCCGGGGTGATCCGAGGAAACCCGGAGGGGGTTCTGGTCCCGTTCTTCCTTGCCGACACGCTCACAGTCGAATACTGCGTCTATCACCATCCTGAGCGAAGCAACCACGAAGTCATCGATGAGATCGAGAAAACCGTGCGTCAAGCTTGCGCCAACGATCCTTGGCTGAGCGCCCACCGTCCCGAAATTGACTGGAAGCTCCTATGGCCGCCATACACTGCGCCAGCCAGCCATGAACTCATCCCCGCGGTCATGAAAGCCCACAGTGATTCTGTCGGCGGGTTTGGCCTCGCCACGCCACCCAAACAGGAAGGGTTCCTCGGTGTTTGTGACCTCACATGGATGGATGCCCAAGGTATCGACGGGCTCGTTTATGGTCCCGGGGTCGGCCGGACCGCGCACGCGGAAAATGAGTACGTGCCGATCCACCAGATCATCACCGCAGTGAAGACGTACGCCTTATCCGCAATGGACTACTGCGGCGTCTCGGGCACTGAATCCAGCATCAAACCACCCACAACTGGCCGGAGGCGCCCGTGAACACCCCTGATATTTTCGTTGCTACCTGCGATCTCGCAGGGCAGGTCAAGGGGCGGGGTGCTCCTGGCGAAGCCTACGGCTCGGTTCTTCGCTCCGGGCTGGGATGGGTACCGGCGAACCTCGGCATTTCGGCTTTCGGCAGCATAGCGCCGGGCAGTGCCTTCGGCTCAACCGGAGACTTGCGCCTGATGCCGGACGAAGCCACCGAAATCACCATTGCCGACGGGCCCGCCACGACTCGACTCAGGGTTTTGGTGGCGGACCAAACACAAGCTGACGGAACCGACTGGGACTGCTGTCCCAGGACCTTCCTGCGCCGAGCCATCAGCGACTTTCAGGAACAAACGGGCCTGCGCGTTATCGCCACTTTTGAACACGAGTTCGTTTTGGAGGGCCTGCCCCAATCAGCTCCGTTTTCCTTGCGCAGGCATCTCGACGCCGATCCGTTCGGACCAGACCTGCTGCGTCTCTTAACGGATTGTGGTCTCGCACCGGAGAACTGGTTGCCTGAATACGGGGCGAACCAGTTTGAAATCACGGTGGAACCGAGCGATCCCCTCACTGCCGCAGACAGGGCGGTGCTCTTACGCGAATTGGTCCGCGACTTGGCAATCCGACGCGGCCTCAGAGCGTCTTTCGCTCCGCTTCACGAACCAAACGGTACAGGGACCGGTGTCCATGTCCACATCAGTTTGGTGGACGACGGCGGTAATCCGGTTCTGCTCGACGCCAACCGTCCGGGCCGGCTATCCGAGGTTGGATCCAGATTCAGTGCAGGAATCCTGCGTCACGCCGAAGCACTGACGGCGTGGACAGCACCGAGCCCGGTTTCCTTCATGCGCCTGGCTCCGGATCGATGGAGTGCAGGCGGTATCTTCCTGGCGGAACGAAACCGTGAGGCTCTTCTCCGAATCTGTCCAACCAGTTCGGCAGGTGGATCTGCTCCGGAGCGCCAATTCAACCTTGAGTACAGGGCAGCCGATGCAACCGCCAACCCGTGGCTCACGCTTGGTGTCCTGCTCAGGGCCGGTATGTCCGGAATCGTAGGTGGTGACGAGTATCCAGAACCTGAGGTTTTCCCAGAGACGGCAGGGCCGGATGAATTGAACGACGTGCCTCGACTCCCGGCTACTCTCCAGGACGCACTTCTGGCCTTGGAAAAAGACCAAAGCGTGAGGTCGTGGTTCCATCCGGATTTGTTGGCAACGTACTTGGCGGTCAAACGGCATGAGCTCGCCCATGTGGCTGCCCTCGATGATGCTGCCCGAATCAAAGCGGTTTCTGATGTCTACTGACCCCATCGAAGGACTCCTGTCTGCCATCGAGGAAATGCCTTTGGTGGACCACCACGTGCATGGAGCGCTGAAGGATGACGTTGATCGATCCTCGCTGGAAGAACTGCTGACAGAGTCCGACAGGCCCATTCCTGAATGGATGACGCAATTCGATTCCCAGTTGGGCTTTGCGATTCGTCGTTGGTGTGCGCCGTTGCTGGGTCTTCCTGCCCATGCGAGTGCCGACGCATACTTTGAACGGCGTGTGGAGCTCGGGACGCCCGAAGTAACCTCACGCCTGCTCAGGTCTGCAGGAATAGGCCATTTCCTGATCGAGACCGGATATCGCGGGGATCAAATCCACGGCCTTGCGGGGATGGAGAGCATCAGCTCAGCCTCAGTGGGCGAGATCGTCAGGCTCGAGTCCATAGCGGAGTCTCTGGCTTGGGAAGGCGTATCAGCCGCGGATTTCGCTAATGCCTATACGGCCCGGCTTGCTCTGGCAACGCAGAACGCGGTTGGAGTCAAGAGCATCATCGCCTACCGTCATGGGTTCGACTTTGACCCAGTCCGGCCGTCCAAAGAAGAGGTGGGAAAGGCGGCTGCTTCCTGGCTCCGTCTGGTAGCAGCCGGTTACTCGCTCCGTGTCTCGGATCCTGTGCTTTTGCGTTTCTTTCTCTGGTCGGGCGTCGACCGCGGCCTGCCCATACAAATGCACACTGGGTACGGCGACCCTGACTTGCGTCTGGACCGCTGCGACCCACTGCTGTTGGTTCCCTGGTTGAAGCTGATTGAACCCTTCGAGGTGGACGTACTTCTCCTCCACTGCTATCCGTATCATCGGCACGCAGGCTACCTTGCGCAGGTATTCCCGCACGTCTACTTCGATGTCGGCCTTGGGACCAACTACACAGGCGTTCAGTCTTTGGAACTGATCAAAGAGTCTCTCGAGCTGGCACCGTTCTCCAAGATCCTGTTTTCCACGGATGCGTGGGGACCTCCGGAACTCCATTACCTTGGGGCGCGGCTATGGCGCGAAGGAATGAGGAAGGTTCTGGGGGCCTGGGTTCGCGATGGAGACTGGGCTGAGGAGGACGCCATTCGAGTAGTTCGGATGGTCGGAAGGGATAACGCGCGGCGCGTCTATGAGCTGGGGGAGAAGTGAATCCTGAACTGTTTGAGGTGCTCAGGAGACGCATTGACCAGGAAATTCCGGGTGCAATAGCACTGCGCCATAAATTGCACAGCATGCCGGATCTATCCGGTTCCGAAGGGCCCACCCTTGAACTGGTTTTGAGTGCTTTGCCTGGGGACCTGCAAGCCAGGTTTGTGGCCGGAACAGGGGCAGTTCTGCGAATTGGCGGGCCGGGCAAGGCGATTGCTATCCGTGCTGAGCTGGATGCGCTGCCTGCGTTGGAAGAGTCCGATCTCGATTGGGCTTCTAAAAGGCCAGGTGTCATGCACGCCTGTGGGCATGATGTCCATCTGGCTGCTGTTGTTGCCTTGGCCAGGGCCGTCCACTCAACAGCGGGCGCTGCCCCCGTGGCACTGGTCTTCCAACCCAGGGAAGAAACGTATCCGTCCGGCGCGAAGGACATCTGCGCCACGGGGATACTCGAGGAGCAAGACGTGCGGGCCACCGTCGCGGCCCATGTTCAGCCTCTGCTGCCCGGAGGGACGGTGGCGTGCACGCCGGGGGCTGTGAATGCCTCATCGGACGAGTTCGTCATCAACATTCATGGACGAGGTGGCCACGCAGCCTACCCGCACATTGCAGCGGACCCTGTTGTGGCGTTATCCCACGTTGTGGTCTCGTTGCAAAACATCGTGAGCCGGAACGTTGACCCCATGGATTCGGTCGTCCTCACCATTGCCACCCTTCAGGCTGGAACCGCGGCTAACGTCATACCCGGTACTGCCGCTGCCCGCGGAACAGTCCGCACCATGTCCACACCAGTGAGGGCGGAAGTGCTGCGGCGACTTGCCGAGACGGTCCGCCTGGTTGCAGCGGCCCACGGCTGTAGTGGTGAAGTTACCGTCACCGAAGGCGAACCCGTTTTGGAAAATGATGCGCACATCGTAAAAGCGACTACTCCTCTCCTGCTGGCTCTCGGCATGGAAGTGGACAGTAGTCTCAGGTCTGCGGGTTCCGATGATTTTTCGTATTTCTCGGAAAAGATGCCGTCACTGATGATGTTCGTGGGTACCAGCGGCGCCGGGGATCGGTTGCATTCAAGCACATTCGTACCCCACGACTCGCATGTCTATGATGTGGCGCATGCGCTTCTGGCTGGATACGTTGGCGCCGCCAGGACGTTACTGCCCGCACATGAATTGCCGCTGGTTGTCGCCCCAACAAGCTGACCGCATGCTACTGGTCAAGCCGTTTTGCGTTTCCTGATTGACTGGGGATCAAAAGCGGAGCCGTCACAACTTCTTCCAGCTTTACCGCTTATGCAAGAAAGGAATGCCATGTCGCAGTCCGGACAATTTGAACAGTCTGAGAACCAATCTGCCCGGTTGACCCTGGCGGACAGAATCCGTCAAATTCAGGGTTCGCTCTCCCCGGCAGAGCACAAGCTCTCGCGAGTGTTCCTCGCCAACTACCCGACTGCAGGGTTGGAGTCCACGGTTGAATTTGCCAAGAAGGGCAATGTCAGTGCCCCCACCGTGCTCAGGTTCGTCAGCAGACTGGGCTTCAACAAGTACCGGGACTTCCAGGATGCACTCCGCGAAGAAGTGCAGGCGCGGAGGGCATCCCCGCTGACCCTTCAAGGCAAAATACGCGCTGATTCAGATGCTCCGGAATTGGCTCGGTCAATGGCCGAAACGGCCGTCGAAGGCATCGAGAGCACGGTCACTTCGCTGCCGGAGCATGAGTTCGACCGTGCCGTTGCACTTCTCTGCAATGCCTCACTGCAAATTACTTCGATCGGCGGCAGGTTCTCTCACCTCCTGGCCACCTACTTGGACTTACACCTTCGTCTAATGCGACCGAACACCTTGGTGCACGCCCAGCATCCGAACAATGACTCCACATTCATAGCTGACCTCGGCAAGCGCGATGTCTGCGTCTTCTTTGATTTTCGTCGCTACCAGAAAGACACCGTTGATCTGGCAAAGGCAGCCCGGGCGAGGGGGGCCAAGATCATCCTCATTACAGACCCGTGGCTCTCACCGGTTTCATTTAATGCGGACGTTGTTCTGCCGGCACGGGTGGAGTCTGCGGGTTCATTCGACAGCATCGTTCCGGCGACCGTTTTGGTGGAAGCCCTCATCGCAGCGGTTCACGTCAAACTTGGGCCGGCGGCCGAAGACCGTATGCGGACTTTGGAAGCCGGCTATGGCACAGTTCTGGCCGATTAAGCCCGGCTTTCTTCAAGCCGGCCAACTTTCCCATGGTGAAAGTGACGCAGAACTTGTCGAGCAGGTGCGCTCCGGACAATTAGCCTCTTTCGAGAAACTGTACGATCGACACTGTATGGCAGCCCGCCATGTAGCCTCAGCACAGGCCGACAATGCTGCCGATGTTGATGACGTTGTTGCAGACGCCTTTGCATATATTCTCCATTCGCTCGCTGCTGGTAAGGGGCCGGATACATTCTTCCGGGGCTATTTGCTGACGGCAGTTCGTCGCATAGCCCATAAGCACAACCAGGCGGCGACCCGCGCGAGTGTCACGGGTGACGATTTCGTGCTGGACAGCAAGCATGTGGATGCTGATCCGGTCATCGCGGACTTCGAATCTTCGGCCATCGCCGGTGCCTTCGCGACGTTACCGACACGTTGGCAGGAGGTTCTTTGGTATGTCGACATTGAGGGGATGAAGCCGGCTGCTGCGTCTCCACTGCTAGGCGTGACGCCCAACGCCATATCCTCCCTGGTCCTGAGGGCCCGCGAACGACTTCGACAGGCCTATCTTCAGAATCATGTTGGTTCCGCGGTGGGCGAGGTCTGTGAGGAATATTCAAACCAACTGGGCGCCTACTCACGTAACGGTCTGGGTTCGCGGTCCGCGGGCAAGATTCGGGAGCACCTGGACAACTGCTCGAAGTGCACGGCACTTCTGGTGGACCTCAATGACATGCAGTCTGCAATGCGTGCTGTGGTCTTCCCCATGTTTGCCGGCATAGCTTTCACAGGGGCGATACCTGCGCTGTCGGCAGGGGTGGGCGGGACCGCTATCAGCGCAGTTGGGTCTCACAGTGCCCACGGGGCTTTGCCTCTGTTGATGAAGATGGGTACCTGCGTGTTGGCGGCGTCAGTTGTTGCTGTTGGTGCTGCCGTAGCAATGGGAGGGACCGGTGCGCCGACCGCCGATGTTCCTGTCGCGGAGGCATCACTGGTACCCGGGCCCACCATTGTGCCGAGCCAAACGACGGCGCCTGCCGAGCAATCGCCGATGGTCCCGGCCGCGGAGGAGACAGTCAGGCGGCAGGAACAGTTGCCTCCAACGGTTCCAGCCTTGGTCAGGCCGTCCAGTCCTAGGCTGGTTAGTCCTGGTCCGATCCTTTCAGCGCGGCAGACATCCCAGGCGTGGGGCAGCTCGCCCGTGGCGTCAGTACCGCCGCTATTCCCGGGGTCTGCTGGCCCTGTCGACCCGATCCCGACTACACTTCCAACGGTGTTACCGACGCCGGGCGCTACGCCGACCGTTGCAGGTACACCTTCACCAACGCCGGGTGTTGCTGCGTCATTTCGCGTAGATCCGGGCACGAGCGCCGCGGAATTGAACATCGTCGTCATCTTTAGCCTTCGAGCAGAAACAGCACCTGCCACAGCCGAGGCAGTGTTCGCTATCTCCGGCGGGGCTCAGATGATCCCCGGAAAGCTGATTGAGCCAGCCGGATGGACATGTAGAACCGACAACACAGTCATTGATCAGTTCCGCTGCACCAGCGACAACGTTGATCCGGACAGGTTGGTCTTCTCCATGGGCGTGTACAAATCAGACTCCTCGCGGACGCGGACCATGGACTACACGTTCAGTGGCGAGGGCATTGAAACAGCCCGCTTCTCCAACGATTTCTAGTTGGGTGTGTTGTCTAGGCGGCAAGGGATCACATTGACGTCGAGGACTACATCACAGAGGCGTACAGGCTAACGGCCGAGCGGACTGCCGCAAGCGATCTGCCAGAATAGACGGCATTCGCCGTGAGAGGCCAGCTCGGTGTTCTCAGAAACATGCGCTTGCTCTGCCAAGTTGCCTTGACGCTGGACAGGGACAAGATCATGATGAGTCATGGCAAGGTATAGCGGCGGCCCAACAGTTCATCGGGCGATCAAAGGTCCCCGATTGACCGGAGTGTCCCGGTCGAGCCCGCAGGGCTGGAAGGCGGAAGTAGTTACGACGCTGAGGGCTATTCAGGAGGTGCGCCAGGCCTGCGATAACACTGAGGTCAGAACCGTCAGATATGCGCGGAAGGCTGGCTTGTCATGGGCAGAGATCGCCACTGCTCTCGGGGTATCCCGCCAAGCGGTATGGGAACGATGGCACGAGCTTGACGAGACCCTGCCCAAGAACGATGCTTGGGGACCTTCTTCCCTGAATGACCCGGAGTCTGAGAGCCCGGCAGCGCCGGAGAGTACACCTGCATGAAGCAGATGAGGCTCCGGTATAGCGGAGTTTGCTGGCAGTGCGGGACCTCCATCGCGGCCGGGTCGGAAGCGATCTACGAGAGCGAAAGTAGGACCGTCCGATGCCTGGCGTGTTCCGCTGAGCCCGATCAAGCACTTTCTTCGGGTCCGGAACCGACGCGTGGCGGGTTGCTGTCACCTGCAGCCGGCACGGCAGGATCCTCTGCCCGACGCGAGCATGAGCGACGCAAAACTAAGGACCAGGATAGGCTCCGCGAGAAATGGGGACGGTTCGGCGCCCTGGCTATCGCGCTCTCTGATGAGCGGCCGTCCACCCAGTCTTGGGCTCAAGGCGCCATCGGCGAGGAACGTTTAGGTGCTCGGCTGGATGCAGCGTCCTCAGATAGCCTGGCTGTCCTCCACGACCGGCGCATCCCTGGATCGAAAGCCAACATCGATCACATAGCTGTTACGCCGGGCGGAGTCTGGGTGATCGACGCCAAACGGTACAAGGGCCGGCCTGAACTGAAGATCGAGGGTGGCTTCCTTCACCCACGGGTCGAGAAGCTTCTCGTGGGCAGGCGTGACTCTACGAAGCTGGTTGATGGTGTGCTCAAACAGGTCGACGTCGTGCGGGAGCATGCCGGCGCTGTTCCGGTGAATGGCGTGCTGTGCTTCATCGAAGCGGACTGGCCGCTGGTTGGGGGAGCCTTCACGACTCGTGGCGTGCACGTACTCTGGCCCAAACGGCTCGCAAAAGTACTTGCAACGCGGGCAGCTGGCGATGTTGATGTGGCGAGGATGACGGCGTTGCTAGCCACGCGGTTCAGGCGCGCGTGACGACACCGGCTGGCTGACGCAACCTTGCTTCTACTGCGGCTTGAACGATGACAGCCGATTAATTCCCTGTCGTGCAGCGGCTATCAAAGGCCGTGCCGCCAGAGATCCTGCCTTCAGAGAACCAAGAAATTTGCTGATGCTGCCGCTGAATAGTTCTTTGCTAGGCCAGTTTTGCGTCAGTTCCCAAGTTATGCGGGTGAAGTGCACGGCCATCACGACAATGCAAAGCGAGATCACCAGGCCGGCAATTGAAGCGGCCACGATCATCACCCCTGTGATGTGCACCAGGAGGACGGCAGAGATCACGACTGTGTGTGCGTCAAGAAGTTCCATATGTATTTTCTCGTTTGATGCGGGCTGGTAAGCGGGTCCGAGCCGGTCGTTGGGACCGAATCGCGGCAATCAGCGGGAGATGCGGCGGTCAGGAGTGATCGGAGGCCTTGTCACAGATGTGCCTTCCAGGAGCTGGACACCGGTGGCACTGCGCATTTGACCCGGAGCTCGATGTAGTCGAACACCTTTGTGGCATGGTCATCAAGGACGCTTCCGGGGCCCAGAAGTGTCCGCCGGTCTGGGCGGACACGCTCCAGGCAGCCTTGAACTGGATGTCTAGTTGTTCCCCTGGGTACGTCGTCACGAGGGCAGCATATCTGCGGTAGGACCGTGGCGCACAGCGTTACGGTCCTGTGGCGCGTTTGCCGGGGAGTGATTGCCTCTTGCCTGTGCAACGTGTCCTATGACCTTGCCGTGTACCGGCCAGACCGCACCCAACCGGCCGTGACAAGGTTTTCATCAATCTCTCCGATAATTCAGGCACTGGGGCGTCCTGCTTTTCACCATTGCTCGTCATGCACCGAGGCTTTTCTCATAAGGATTGGTTGCTGGAAGGCACTCTGTCCGCAAAGAAAGCCGCTGCCGTTGAGCGTAGCTGGTGACGCAGATCCGCCCCTGGTGGATGGCTTTGGTGGCATGCGCCGAAGGAAACGACATCGCTTTTGATGCAAAGGATTTCGACGTTGCCCCGAAGCGTCAATGGGCAGATGTTCCAGGATTCCTTTGTGCATGGGGAGCAACAGCGGACATTTGCGGGCATCATTGGTGATTCCATGAACACCGGCACAGTCATGGTGGGGGAGAAGCTCACTCGTGAGCAGCGCTACGAGTACCTACTGAAGTTCGGTATCGGCCAGAAGACCGGTATTCAGTTGCCTGGCGAATCTGCTGGTTTGCTGGCCCAACCGGAAGAGTAGGACTCCCGGCAGGAGTTCTCTGTGTTGTTCGGACAGGGGGTGTCGCAGACACCGCTGCAAACAGCCATGGCGTTTCAGGCAATGGCCAATGATGGTGTGCGGCTGAAACCCCAGCTGGTTGAGTCCACGGTGAATAAGGACGGCGTCGAGCAGGTTTCGGAGGTGGGGGTAGGCACGAAAGTGATCAGCCCGGATACAGCCCCGAAAGTGCGCGACATTCTTGAAAGTGGCGTTACCACCGGCGGTGCCAAGGATGTGAAAGTTCCCGGATGCTGCATAGGTGGCAAGACGGGAACGGCTGAAGCCGTTGCCGACAACGGAGCAGGCTTCGATGGGTACACGGCCTCATTCGTTGGCATGGCGCCCATGGAAGATCCGGAGTACCTAGTTCTGGTCAACGTTCAGCGCCCGAAGGGCAATATCTACGGCATCACCCAGGCCGGTGTGTTCAACGACGTCATGGCCCAGGTGCTGTCCCGCTATCAGGTGCCTGCGTCGACTACGCCGTCTGTGAGCCTGGCTCAGAAATACTAAAAAAATTGGTTGCTCGAAGGGTCGTTGAGTCAAAGAGATGCCCCTCAGGCTTGGAGAGTCTGAGGGGCATCGTCAATTGGCCTCATTATTGAGAACCGTGGTGGCTAGGGAAGCTTCACGAAACTGTCAAGGCGCTCCCATGTTTTTGTGTCATTGTTGAGTACGGTTGCTTCAGTGCCGACCCCTTTTACTTCTCTTAGTCCGTGCTGGTAGCCAGTGATTGAGTACTCCTTCAAGGCTCCCTCTTGAACCGTTTGGGGGATCAGCAAGACGATATACTCCTTATCTGTCTCAATGTCCACGTCGTCGGTGATCGTCGCCTTGATGAATTTCGCATCCGTAGGTTTCGAACCGCCGTTCAGTCTTAGGATCTTTTCCTGCTGCGCTTTGTTGAGGCTGTTCCAGTATTCGTCATAGGTCACCGTGCCACCAACCCGCGAATAGTTCAATTGCGTGCCTGTCTCAATGTCACCTTTGTAGACCTCTCGGACAGTCATTTTTCCGACGGTCTGAGGGAAGACATATTGATTGGCAACGGGGCTGAATGAGCGTCCACCGTCGATAGATTCGATGTGGACACGCGCAACAATGGGAGATTTGTTGAATCCGTAGAAGGGATCCTTTGGTTCCCAAATAAAATCAAGATCCGTGCCGGCCGTTTCAATCTGATCGGCTGGGATTTTGGCATAGGCATTGTTGGAGCCTTGCAGAGCCGTCTGCTTGGCTGACTGATTAGGCCCTGAACCGCCGGCGTCGGTCGTTCCGGAGGCGCAAGCTGACAAACCGCCCAGCAGCAGCACTGCGGCGATCACCATGGGCGTTTTCAACTTGTGCATGATGTAGACACGCCTCCTTGTGTTTTGAGATTGATAGGGAGTGAGAACCTGACCCTCGTCGAGTCGTTGCGGAGTCGCGGAGGTAGCACAAGATCAGTACATGTAGTTGATCGCATCGTTATCCACTCCCGCCACTCGTTGCATGATCCGTCCGGAGCCTGTCTGGCACATGATGCTGTAGCGATTGGTGTTGTAATGAGCAAGCCCGAATGCGTGGCCCATCTCGTGAATAGTGGTTCCGAGGGCAGCGTCGTTGCTGACACTTGCCGAGCTGTAGACGGAGTTGTTTATGTGCACTTCTGCGTACGTCCAGTTTGATGACGCTGGATTTATTGCGCCGCCAGTCGCGGAGAAAAACGAGGTATGGGCCAAGGCGTTCATGCCCCCGCCGAAGTAGGCATCATTATGTTGATGGAAGTCCATCGTAGAGCCCACGTTACTACCAACAAAGCTGACGTAAATTGGGTTATCCCAGCCGGGGTACATCCAGTTATTTGCTGCACCGGTGATGAGATGTTCCCAGTCACCAACTCCGGATGAGTAATTAAGCCATGCTGTGATGTTACCGACGCCATTTTGATAGCGGTAGCCGAAAGTAGGTGTTGCTGCCTGGGCACTTGTGGCCGGCAGTATGACCATGATCATTGCCAGCAAAACTGCCAGTAACGGTCTTCGAGCTCTCTCAAACAGCATCGTGGGCTTACGTCTGCCCATTGCATGGGCATCCACGTCCATGTCCGCGGTCGTGTTTGGATCGGCAGTGTCCGTGATCCGGTGAGGTCGCCCAGAATGAGTCCGGGAAATTTGCCTGCCATTCGATATGCGAGTTTCAATCACGTTGTCCCCCTCATGACATTTTGAACGTCATTGTTCTACTGTGCACACGAGGGTCATCCCTCGCGCAAAACCGAAGTTACGAGCTTCGGAACTCATCGGTCGATTGCTTAGCCGAAAATGCAACTTCAGTCCGTTTGTGCAGAGTATAGGAGGCGGGCGCTGTTGTCAGCATTTGCATAAATGTTTTCTAGGTATTGCTTGCAACTCGCTTTAAATACCGGAGTTTATGACTTATTGGAATTTCTTGGAGAAATATATGAGTTTTGGCGTCACGAATCTCCTGTAGGTGTCTGTGAGGGATCTTCAGTCGCAATGCGCGTCTGAAGGGCGCTGACCCGGCAGGGTTGATGGAGAGGGGCAGTCAGCGAAGGGCACTTGGGCCAATTGGTATGGCGATCGTGCTGTGCTGCGATGGGCGAGGTCCGTGGACTCAGCGAGGCGGAGCCCATGGCTGCTGCTCTAATGTCGTAGAGCAGATCCCCGTTAGCGCTGCTCACCCAGATCTGGCTCCGGAGAAACATTGCTAATTCTTGGGCTTGAATGTTACCGCCACGGGTGTGGTGAATCTCTAGCTGAGGTCTAGTGCGGAGGTAGTAGTGAAATGCAGGCCTTGGATCGGCGAAGGCCTGCATTTCTTTGTGGCGATGCTACCTCGATGACTTTCGCGGTCATAAGTCGCATGCGAGGCCCGCCCAACGTGTGCGCTATCTCTGCCGTCACGCTATTGGTCAGAAGGTCATCCGATGAATTTCGAGCCGTCTTCGCGTGTGTAGATGACCCGACCCTTTTCGTCCACGGGGAAGTCCTCAATGACCTTCCCTGTGGATGTGTCAATGATGACGATCGAGCTGGCTGGCCAAGTCGGATCCGGGACGACGTTGTAGGTGGCATCTCCGGCCGTCAGCACTTGTCCGGCCGCGTTCTTCGCCCAGTTGGAGTAATCGACGATCTTTCCGGTGTTCGTGTTTACGGCCACGGTCTCCTCCGGGCCTGCAGGGGTTCCGTCCAAGTGCGATGAGTTCCACCATCCTTCATAGCCGCCAATGGGTCGGTCTGCCACCGGTCCCTTGAATGAAAAGGCGTCATCCTGCGGCGTCGTGGCGTTAGCCTGGACGCTTACCGCGACTGCACCAGCCAGCACCACTGCCGTGCCCAAAGCACCTATTACGAGCTTCATGTTTTCCCCCTTGGTAATGTGCGACAGGATCATCCCGCCGCGATGTTTGAGGTCGTAAAACCTCGACGTCACTGATGAGCATGCAGCGCCAAACAGCAAAGTGGCAGGAGATATGCCCATTCCTGGACCGTCCAGTAGGTCAGCTTTCCACTGTTCTTCCCGGATTCGCCGAAGCCGTGCAGGCGTCAAAGCGAGACATACAGCAAGGACTGCCTCTTGTGGCTTCATACAGCGCTCCATGCACTATCGCCGAAAGCGGGCGACGGGGGCGTAGTAGAGGAAGTTCGTGATTTTTGCGCTCTCACAAACTCCTGCGCCAGTGGACGGGCGTCGGCAAGGAGGCGGTAGTAACGCCGTCGTGGTCCTTTGCGTTCTAACGAAGTTTCCCATTCCCCCTGCACCCAGCCAGCGGCTTCGAGGCGCTCCAGAATGGGATAAACCGTACCGGGCTTTTTGCCCGTGTCTTTGACGATCTGCAGCCCCCACACGCTCTCAGCCGACAACAGGGCTTCGAGGACTAGTGCAGTGGCCGGGGTGATCCGTCCCAAGTTCTCCATGCGCCTAATCTAGCTATATAGATTTAGAAGTCAAGTCGACGTTTGTTTGCGGGCTGCCGGGCGAGGTGGATTCCGGCCCAATGGTTAGCGCCGCGATTTTCTTACGGAACACCAGTGTTGCCAGCGGTACTGTCAGCAGGAAGACGCAGACGACGAGGAAGGTCGCCAGAGCAGTCGCCAGGACAATCAAGCACATCAAGGCAATGTGGATTTCGGTTGAGCTGATATCGCCGATGTCATCAACCGCTTGAACGCGCAGTAACTGGGTGCTGGCAAATCGGAAGGCCATCTTTCGCTCCTGTGGATTCTGATTTATGAGTCAGAAGTAAGTACGGAGCAGGTTCATCCTGTGGCGCCAGTCGGGGAGAAGGTTATGCTCTTGTGATCCGCCGCATGCGCCGTGGGAATGGAGATGGTTCTACGGTGGCAATGATTGGGCTTCCCGGAGTCCGAGCAGGTATGGATCATTAGCCTTGGGGGAAAGTGATGAAGCGTAGACATCCGGCCGGCATCGCAATAGCGATCTCTCTTCTCGGGGCCTCGCTCGCGGGATGCGCGGGGCAGCAAGCGGCCAGCAATGAACTGCAGTCTTTCAGCTCCATGGATGAGGCGTACGCTGCCGTCGATGAGATCCTGGGATGCGATTCTGAAGCCATTGGCAACCCGGTTGTTCCTATGGGCGATGGCGGCCGACTCGCTTCCGCGCAGAGAGTCTGTTCAGAGAATGTGCAGATAGACCTGTACCCGAATCAGGGCGCCCTGGATGAAAGCTATCAAACGTGGGCTGACTCAAGTCAGGGCAAAATCCCCCTGGTTCGCGGTGCCAACTGGATGGTTGTCGATCTCAGCAGAATCGCGGGCGGCCAGTCGTCAACAACGGACCTCCAAGGCCTGGCCGACAAACTGAAAGGCGAGTACGCCGTCGTCGGCATTTAGCTCGAGGCGGCAGCACAATCACTAAACGCAGCACGGTCACCAAACATGGCAGACTTGAAGCCTGCAAAATAAACGTCCGGAAGGAACTACCAGTGGCTGCTGCCCAAAACACCCGGGCCAAGAGCGTCGCGGCGAACACTGTCAGCTGGCGTGACGCCGCGCCGGCCGCCGTGGTCCTGATCATGGGCCCGGAGGAGTACCTCGGAATTCGCGCCACGGATGGGATTCGTACCCAAGTTCGAACCAGCACTCCGGACGTTGAGCTCAGCCGGCTGAACGCCGGCGCCTACGAGGCCGGGTCTTTGGCGATGACCGTCACCCCGTCGCTCTTTGGCGAGGGCAAACTCATTGAGGTCGAGGGCCTCGAGGCTATGAATGACGCCTTCCTGGCAGACGGGTTGGCCTATCTCCAGCATCCGGACCAGGACGTTGTCCTTGTCCTGCGCCATGCCGGGGGAGTACGTGGCAAGAAGCTGCTCGACGCCGTGAAGTCTGCCGGCTGGCCAGTCATTGATTGCCAGCCCCTGAAGAAGGACTCGGACAAGACGGCGTTTGTCGTCTCCGAGTTCAGGGCTGCGGGACGCCGCATTGAAGGCGAAGCCGTCCAGGCTTTGGTGAATGCCGTGGGTGCCAATCTCTCGGAGCTCGCGGCGGCATGCAGCCAGTTGATTGCCGACGCCACCACAGCTGTTACAGCCGAAACCGTGGAGCGTTACTACGGTGGCCGAGTGGAAGCTACGGCGTTCAAAGTGGCCGATGCTGCCATGGCCGGCAACGGACCGGTGGCATTGTCCACTCTGAGGCACGCCTTGGCCACCGGCGTGGATCCCGTTCCTTTGGTTGCGGCACTGGCGGCCAAGCTGCGCACCCTGGCAAAAGTTGCGGGAGCCAATGGTTCGCCGGCCACCATCGCCAAGAACTTGGGAATGCAGCCCTGGCTCGTAGAGCAGGCCCAACGCGATGTCCGCCGCTGGACGCCTGATGGCCTGATTCGCTCTATCCAAGTCATCGCCGAGGCGGATGCCCAGGTGAAGGGCGAATCGCGTGACCCTGTCTATGCGGTGGAGCACGCGGTCACGGTTATTGCCACGTCGGCCAGCCGCCGCTGACCTGAAGCGTTCACCGCGGCTTCCGGTTAAACCCAAAGGCCGGCACCCAATGGGCGCCGGCCTTTTGATCAGCTCAGTCGAACTGGAAAACCTTAGAGTGCGTTGACCTTCTTGGAGATCGCCGACTTGCGGTTTGCAGCGTTGTTCTTGTGAATAACGCCCTTGCTGACAGCCTTGTCCAGCTTGCGGCTGGCAGCAACAAGTGCAGTTCCAGCAGCATCCTTGTCGGCAGACTCAACGGCGGTGGTGACGGCGCGGATGGCCGTCTTCAGCTCAGACTTGACGGCGTTGTTACGCAGGCGAGCCTTCTCGTTGGTGAGGATGCGCTTCTTCTGGGACTTGATATTAGCCACGTATGAACTCTCTTTTTAATGCGGAAATGGTCTAGAGGGTTTTCAGGTTGGCCATCGACTGAGCGGCGTGGGGATGCCTATGGCAGCCAACCATGTATGGCCGTCGACCTGCACGGACACACAGCTATAAAGGATAGCAGAAACTCAGGGGTCACGCAGAACCTGGCGCATAGGCTGGCTAGTTCCGGGCTTGTAGCGCCCGGGCAACCTCGTGGAACTGCGACTTTCCCAGAACAGCGCCTTCCCGCCGGATCGCGTTAGGATTCAGCCGGATGACGCGACCCACGTTGATTTCACTGGGCCTGCCTTGCCGATCCCAGGCGCCGGTTCCGATATCGACATACTCGCCCGCCCGCGCGTCGTTGTCGTGGTCCTTGGACGTCAGCATGAGACCCAACAGCCACTCGCGGTCCCGACCAACAAGAAGTACGGGGCGGTCTTTGCCTTTCGTGTGGTCCTCTTCATAGGGAACCCAGCTCCACACAATCTCGCCAGGGTCCGGTTGGCCATCGGGCTTGGGGGAGTAGTTGACCTTAAGTGAACCGCGGAAGTCGCCGGGATAGGGGCCTGGCTGATGTTCGACGTCGGATCGCCGGGACTGCATCCTTCGGGCGCGTGCAGGGGTGGCCGTCTTGGTGCTGGTGCCTCCCAACGACTTGAGGGACCGCAGGATGAGTTTGCCCAGAGGGCGCAAGTCGAAAGCCATGTGACAACGCTACAGCTGGCTCCTGCTGATGCCCGGCACACAATGTACGGCGAAGCGCCGGTTCATGGGAGACTAGAGGATCAGATGCGCGGCGTGTTCCGGCTGGCCTATGCCCAGTGACGGGGAATTACCGCGCGAGTGTCGACAGTAAGGATCCTGCGTGTCTCCCATGGCCCGCACCGCACCGGTGCCCGCCGCAACAGATCCGGCCATCATCCGGAACTTCTGCATCATTGCCCACATCGACCACGGTAAATCCACCCTGGCCGACCGCATGCTGCAGTACACCGGCGTCGTTAAGCAACGCGACATGAAGGCCCAGTATCTGGACCGTATGGATATCGAACGTGAGCGCGGCATCACCATCAAATCCCAGGCTGTTCGTATGCCGTGGGAACTCGATGGCAACAGCTACGCCCTGAATATGATCGATACTCCCGGCCACGTCGACTTTACCTATGAGGTGTCCCGTTCCCTGGCGGCCTGTGAAGGTGCAGTGCTGCTGGTGGATGCTGCCCAAGGCATCGAGGCCCAGACCCTCGCCAACCTGTACTTGGCGATGGAAAACAACCTCACCATCATTCCTGTCTTGAACAAGATCGATCTCCCGGCCGCGCAGCCCGAGAAGTACGCGGCTGAGCTTGCCAACCTGATTGGTGGCGACCCGGATGATGTGCTCAAGGTTTCAGGTAAGACCGGCGTAGGCGTAGAAGCCCTGCTGGACAAGATTGTCCGCGACCTCCCTGCGCCCGTGGGCGATCCCAATGCTCCGGCCCGCGCCATGATCTTCGACTCCGTCTATGACACCTACCGCGGCGTGGTCACCTATGTCCGTGTGGTTGACGGCATGCTCCACCCCCGGGAACGCATCCAGATGATGTCCACCCGTGCCACGCACGAGCTCCTGGAAATTGGTGTCAGCTCCCCGGAGCCCACACCGTCCAAGGGCTTGGGCGTCGGTGAGGTGGGATACCTGATCACCGGTGTGAAGGACGTCCGCCAGTCCAAGGTCGGCGATACGGTCACCAACCTGGCCAAGCCGGCATCGGAGTCGCTCAGCGGTTACGCGGACGCCAAGCCTATGGTCTTCTCGGGTCTCTACCCGCTGGACGGAACGGATTACCCGGTACTTCGCGACGCCCTCGAAAAGCTGATGCTCAACGACGCCGCGCTGGTTTACGAGCCCGAGACGTCGGCAGCGCTGGGCTTCGGTTTCCGTGTTGGGTTCCTGGGGTTGCTTCACCTCGAGATCACGCGTGAACGCCTCGAGCGTGAATACAACCTGGACCTTATCTCCACGGCTCCCAACGTGGAGTACGAGGTGACACTGGAGGACAAGAAGGTCATCCACGTCACCAACCCCAGCGAGTACCCCACGGGCAAGATCTCCGAGGTCCGCGAACCCATGGTGTCCGCCACCATCCTGGCGCCCAACGAGTTTGTTGGTTCCATCATGGAACTCTGCCAAAGCCGCCGCGGCCAAATGCGCGGCATGGACTACTTGTCCGAGGATCGCGTGGAGCTCCGCTACTGGATCCCGCTGGCCGAAATCGTGTTCGATTTCTTCGACCTCCTGAAGTCCAAGACGCGCGGCTACGCCTCCCTGGACTGGAAGGCCGACGGCGAGCAGGTGGCCGACCTCGTCAAGGTGGACATCCTGCTCCAAGGTGAACAAGTGGACGCATTCAGCGCCATCACCCACCGCGACAAGGCCTACGCCTACGGTGTGATGATGACGGGGAAGCTCCGTGAGCTTATTCCCAGGCAGCAGTTCGAGGTGCCCATTCAGGCCGCCATCGGATCACGCATCATTGCCCGCGAAAGCATCCGGGCCATCCGCAAGGACGTTCTTGCCAAGTGCTACGGCGGTGACATCACCCGTAAGCGCAAACTTCTGGAAAAGCAGAAGGAAGGCAAGAAGCGCATGAAGATGGTGGGCCGCGTGGAGGTGCCCCAAGAGGCATTCATCGCTGCCCTGACCACTGACGAGTCCAAGGACAAGGCCAAGAAGTAAATGCCCAGCGTCCTACCTCTGGGCGACCCTGCACCTGCGGATGGCATTTTGCCTCCGCAGGTGTTGGCCGGCGTCGAGCACCGTAATTTCGGGCTCTACGTCCATATCCCGTTTTGCGCCGTTCGCTGCGGCTACTGTGACTTCAATACCTATACGGCCACCGAGCTTGGCGGTGGCGCCTCGCAGGATGCCTACGCTACTACGGCGGTATCTGAGCTCGACTTCGCCGCGTTGGCCTTGGACGCTTCCGGTCTGCCTCGGCGTCCCCTCAGCACTGTTTTCTTTGGTGGTGGTACTCCCACGCTCCTCCCGGCGGAAGACCTGGCGCGGATCCTGCGCGCCGCCGTCGACCAGTGGGGCTTGGAGCCGGGGGCCGAGGTGACAACGGAGGCCAATCCCGATTCGGTGACGCCTGAATCCCTGAAGGTGCTGGCTGACGCCGGATTCACCCGGGTCTCGTTCGGCATGCAATCCGCAGTCCCACACGTTCTGAAAGTACTGGACCGCACCCATACGCCAAGCCGCGTGCCACTAGTGGTGCAGTGGGCACGTGAAGCCGGCCTTGCAGTGAGCCTGGACCTCATCTACGGCACGCCCGGCGAATCCATGGCGGACTGGCAGCTGTCACTCGAAACTGCACTCTCGTACCGGCCTGATCACATCAGCGCCTACGCATTGATCGTCGAAGACGGCACGAAACTTGCCGCCCAGATCCGTCGCGGCGAAGTCCCCGGAATCGATGACGACGACCACGCCGCTAAATACGAGCTGGCAGACACAATGATCTCCCAGGCAGGCCTGAACTGGTACGAGGTCAGCAATTGGTCCCGAACGCCGGAACAGGCCTGCCGGCACAATCTTGCCTACTGGCGCGGGGATGACTGGTGGGGCATCGGACCCGGAGCGCACTCCCACGTGGGAGGTGTCCGGTGGTGGAACGTCAAGCACCCCACTGCCTATGCGGGACGGCTGGCTGCAGGAAGCTCGCCAGCTGCCGGCCGGGAAACTCTCGACGCCGAAACCCGTGAGGTTGAGCGCATCATGCTCGAAGCGCGGCTCGGAACGGGGCTGTCCGTGGATGCCTTGGACGCAATCGGGCGCCATGCGATGGCCGGGCTGATTGCTGACGAGCTGGTGGACCACGTCCAAGCGTTCAAGGGCCGACTTGTGCTTACGCTGAAGGGGCGGCTGTTGGCCGACGCCGTGGTCCGCAGGATTCTTCCGGACTAATCGCAGTGCCCGCCCGAAAGGGCAAGCGGGGGCTACTTAATCCAGCGCAGGTTGACCTTGTAACGGTGGGGTTGCCCGTGGTTTACGCGGATTCCCGCCGAGACGGAGAAGCACGTGAGGGCCACCCAGATAGCGGTGGCAATCACGGCGAAGATGTTGCCCACTACCGGCAGCAGCACCAGAATGTTGGCCAGCACTGCGGCGATGGTGGGAGGCAACGTGAAGTTCAGCGCCTCTTTGGATTCCTGCGCGGTGAACGGCCCGCGATCGCGGAAAATCAAGTAGATCAGAAGGGATGGCAGGCATCCCAGGATGCCGCCAAAGTGGGCCAAGGTAGCCCACTGCCTGTCCTCGCTGGCCGTCAACGGGAGTGCGTTGGCAGGCGCGCCATGGTACTGGGGCCGGCCTGCGGCGCTGCCCGGTTCTTCAGGAGCGTTATCTGCCACGGTGTCTTCCCTTTGCTGTAAAGATGCTGCGGTATTGCTGTCCCAGAATACCGGCCCCAAGGTACTTCCCGGGACCAACGCCCCGTTGACACGGTAGTTGCTGATAGCTCATGGACCGTGGCTCAAGGAACCGTCAGGAAATCGATGACTTCTTCAACGCGGCCCAGGAGAGATGCTTCAAGGTCGGCATAGGTGCGAACTGCCCCGAGTAGCCGCTGCCAGCCCAAGCCTATGTCCTCCGCGGTCTCGTGGGGCCAGCCGAAGGCCGTGAGGATTCCTGTCTTCCAATCGATCCCCCGGGGTACGGCAGGCCAAGCCTCGATGCCCAGGACCTTTGGCCGGATGGCCTGCCAGACGTCCACGTAGGGGTGGCCGACAATCAAAACGTTTCCTGCCGCTCCGGGCACCGTCATTGCCTCGGCTGCGATGCGCGACTCTTTGGACCCGGGGACAAGGTGGTCCACCAAGATGCCAAGGCGGCGACCCGGCCCGGGGTTGAAGGCAGCGATGGCCGACTTGAGGTCGTCAACGCCATGCAATGGCTCCACGACGATGCCTTCCACGCGGAGATCGTCACCCCAAACCTTCTCGACGAGCTCGGCGTCGTGCTTTCCTTCCACCCAGACGCGGCTCGCCTTGGCCACCTGGGCGCGTTGGCCCTGTACCCGAACGGATCCGGAGGCTGTCCGGGTGGAAGGAGCGGCGGACGCGGCAGAGCGGGCAGCAGGAGGCATCAGCCGTATTGCCTGCCCTTCCAGTAGGAACCCGAATCCCAACTGGAACGACTTGGTCTTTCCGCGCCTGTCTTCAAGGGAGACAACGTGCATTCCTCCTGATTTCTCAACACGGGTGACTTCGCCCACCCAGCCCGACTGCACGTCTTCGAGGACCATTCCCCGCTGCACGGCCACTTCCGGCAGCTGTTTTTTGCCAGGAGCGGACAGATCCTGCGGGCCCCAATTGTCGAAAGCCAAGGGATTCCTACCTTTTGTGCTGGTTTTTGGCGCGGACCGAAGGCGGCCGCGCGAGGTTTCAATGCTAGCAACGGGGTGGCTCATACTAGACTTGTTAGCACTTGGGCATGTTGAGTGCTAAGTGTGGTGGTCCGATTGAGATCCCGCGTTGACCGGTCGTAGGGACCAAGGCAGTCGTCAGGAGGTGGAGCAATGAGTGAGCCGCGCAAGCTTGAGGTGCTGCGTGCCATCGTTGAGGATTACGTGCATTCCAGGGAACCTGTTGGGTCGAAGGCCCTCGTGGAACGGCACCATCTTGGCGTTTCCAGTGCCACCATCAGGAACGACATGGCTGTCTTGGAAGAGGAAGGCCTCATCGCGGCACCCCACACCAGCGCAGGCCGAATCCCAACGGACAAGGGTTACCGCTTATTCGTTGACCGAATTTCCCAGGTCAAGCCGCTTTCGGCCGCCGAGCGCAGGGCCATCCACTCGTTGCTTGAGGGCCCGGATGATGTTGATGACATCCTGGAGCGCACTGTAAGGCTTCTGTCGCAGCTGACCAACCAGGTGGCCGTGGTGCAGTATCCCCATTCCAATCGCGCGCTGGTCCGGCACGTGGAATTCGTCCTGTTGGCCCCAAAGCAGGTGCTTGTGGTCCTCATTGCGGATACGGGCAGCGTTGGGCAGAAGGTCATCGACGCCGGCTCTGACGTGAGCAACGAGGCGCTGATGCTCCTGAGGTCCCGCTTCCTCGGCAGCATCGCAGCCACCCAGATGGCTCTTTTGCCGCAGGTGCTGCCATCGGTAGTCGCCCTGTGTCCGCCGGAACTCCGCAGCTTGGCGCAGACGTTGGCTCAGGGGTTGCAATCACTCAGTGACACCAGCCGTGAAGAGCGCATCCTGATGGCAGGAACGGCCAACCTGGCCCGCTCCAATGTGGATTTCCCATTGAGCATCGGTCCCGTGCTGGAGGCACTCGAGGAACAAGTTGTCATGCTTCGGTTGTTGTCTGACATGGGGGATGATCCCCGTGGCGTCACCGTGAGCATTGGACGCGAAAATCCGTACGACGGCTTGGCTGAGGCGTCCGTCGTGGCTACCGGCTATGGCTCCGGGGCCAAGGTGGGGATTCTCGGTCCGACACGCATGGACTACCCCACCACCATGGCAGCCGTACGCGCCGTGGCCCGTTACCTTTCCCGCATTCTCGGCGGCTGAAAACCGGTCCGAGGAAACATCCGCAGTACAACAAGGAAGAGATACCGACTTTGAGCAGCCACTATGACGTTTTGGGAGTCTCGCCGGAAGCCACCGGGGAAGAGATCAAAAAGGCGTACCGCAAGTTGGCGCGGAAACTGCACCCCGACGTAAACCCCGGTGAAGATGTCGCGGAACAGTTCAAGGCCGTGACCCACGCTTACGAAGTGTTGTCCGACCCCCAGAAGCGCCGGGTCTACGATGCCACCGGCAATGAGAACGGCACCGACAACGGTTTCGGTGGCGGCTACTCCGGCCAGGGTTTCGCGTTCCAAGACATCTTCGACACCTTCTTTGGTGGCGGTGGCGGCCACGGTGGACCAGCCTCGCGTGTCCGTCGCGGCCAGGACGCACTAATCAGCGTCCGCATCGACCTGAAGGACGCCGTGTTCGGCGTCAACAAGAAGCTTGAAGTGGACACTGCCGTGGTTTGCCCCACCTGTGACGGCAGCTGCTGCCGCCCGGGCACCCACCCGGAACGCTGCGACATTTGCGGTGGTAGCGGCCAGGTACAGCGGGCTGTCCGATCCATTCTCGGTCAGGTCATGACCACCGCGCCTTGTGGTTCCTGCGAAGGCTTCGGCACGGTCATCAAGGACCCCTGCAACGAGTGCAACGGACAGGGCCGAATCCGCAGCCGCCGTTCCCTCACCATCAAGGTACCGGCAGGCGTCGCAACCGGGACGCGCATCCAGTTGTCCGGGCAGGGCGAAGCAGGTCCCGCCGGTGGTCCTGCCGGTGATCTCTATGTAGAAATCCGGGTCAACAACGATTCCATGTTCATGCGTGAAGGCGACGACCTTCATGCCACATTGAGTGTTCCTATGACGGCGGCGGCACTTGGCACCGAGCTGCAGCTGGACACCTTCGACGGCGCACAGGATATCGACGTGAAGGCCGGCACGCAGTCGGGCGAAGTCATTACCCTCCGCGGCCTGGGCGTCACGCACCTCCGTGGTTACGGACGAGGCGACCTCAAGGTGCACCTGCACGTAGAGACGCCAAGCAAGCTCGACCCAGCCCAGGAAGAACTCTTGCAGCAGCTCGCCAAGCTGCGCGGTGAGCAGTTCACCGAAGGAAAGCTTGTGGCAAGCGGGGGCATGTTCGCGAAGCTGCGGGACAAGCTCGGTAACCTGTAGCGGTGAGCAACCCCGTTTTCTTCACAGCCGCGGGCAGCCTCGGCCAGGTGATCCCCGGTTCCACATTCGTGCTCGAGGGTCCCGAGGCCCGGCATGCTGTAACGGTCAAACGCCTGGCCGCGGGCGAGCCCGTTGATATAGCGGATGGTTCAGGTGCGCGGCTGATAGGCACGGTGGTGGACGCCGGATCCAGCAGTTTGACCGTGAAGGCGTCTGAGGTGCTTTTCGAGGAGCAGCCGGAGGTCCGGTTGGTGCTGGTTCAGGCCCTGGCTAAAGGTGACCGCGATGAACTTGCCATCGAGACCGCCACGGAACTAGGAATTGATGCTGTCATTCCATGGCAGTCTGAGCGCGCAATCGTGCGTTGGAAGGGCGAAAGGGCTGCCAAAGCCCACGCGAAGTGGCAGTCGGTGGTCACTGCGGCCGCCAAGCAGGCGCGGCGTGCCTGGATTCCTGAGGTCCGGTCCATCGTGGATACCGCTAATTTGGCGAAGACGGTCGAGGCCGCTGACTTGGCCATCATCCTGCATGAAGACGCCAAGAATCCCTTGCGGACTGTCCTCGAAGAGTCGGCTGCGTTGCTCAGTGACGCTGCGGGGTCACCGCGGGAGGTTCTTTTGATCGTTGGACCGGAGGGCGGAATCTCACCGCGTGAAGTAACCCGGCTCAGCGACGCAGGCGCCGTAACGGCCCTGTTGGGTCACCATGTCTTGCGGTCGTCGACGGCGGGACCCGCCGCCGTCGTTCTTGCCAGTGACGTTCTGGGCCGCTGGTAACCAGCCTCGCAGGCTATCCAGCCCCGCACGCTATCCGACGTTGAACAGGCGGGTATCGGTGCTCGTTTCGATGGTGGCGCCGGCTTCATCGACTTGTGAAACCCGCAACTCATACTTTCCGGTCTTCAAAGTGGCGCTGAAGGTAAATAGTCCGTACTGACCTGGTTCACCGGTCGCCTTGGTTTGACCGGTGAGCAGGCCGGTCTTTTCGCCCTTGCCGTTCTCTTGGAGGATCTGCCAGCTGACGGGCCTGGAGCTGTCGGTGCTGCGGCCGTTGAACTTGACGACGCCTGCCGGCAAGGACGTTTCTTCCTGCGGATCGATAATCCAGAGCGGCGCAACCAGGGAGGCATTCCGTTCCATGGGTTGGCCGAGCTGTACCTGCCCGAACGCCATGTAGTCCTTGTGTCCGTCAACCAAAATGACAACCTGGATTTGCTGGCCTGAGTTTATGAGCCCGGAGGACGAAGCTGCTGCTGTAGCCGTGTAGACCAATTGCTGGACGGCGCGATGGGCCATCCCGGCGTCGAGGTTTGAGTTGAAGGCGTCCCGCGAAATATCAACGGTGATCACATTCTTGCCCGAGATGGACGTAGCAAGACTCTCGGGGTCCTGCCACGGCGTGAAGAAGTCGTGGTCCAAGGGTTTTTCGGCCATCATGATCCGCAGTGCTGTGGTCACAGGATTTTCGTCGCTCGAAATGTCCCTGAACTCGCGGTAGAGGTAAACCTCCTCCTTGCTGCGTCCGATCCAGTACACCGGGATTTTGGTGGAAGCCTGCGTGGTCTCCAGCGGGGCGTGGCTGGCAGGGGCGTCCTGGACGGTGACCGGTGGCGAGGTAATGCTTGCTTGGCTACCGCCGCCGTTGGCGATGCAACCGGTCAGCAAAAGGACAGCAAACATCGCTGGCACGGCGATGACGGACCTCGTCCGACTGCGCGAGCCATTCCCGATGATTGCTGGCTTCGTGATGGGCTTCCTGCTTTAACGTGTCTCTCTTGGCGGCCGCAGCCACCAGGCCGGACCGCAGGGTGCTGATCCCACCCGCTATGCCAGCTTGGCACATCGTCGACGGCGGTTGGCCAGGATTGGGCTGCCAGGCGCCAACTGAAACATGATTGATACCGGCTTGATGCAGAGTTGAGACAAAATGTATGACATCGCGGGGCGGGCCCTGATGATGCCGTCCGTTGAGGTTCAACGCGGGCCGGGCTGGCGTAGGATTGAAGACATTCCGGCATCCTGGCGGTCGCCTTTAAGTGGCCACGAATGTCGAATCGATGGCGTTAATACGACCAACCGGAGGAGAAAAGGCTCTAAGGCCAGCACTATGAGTGAATCTTTGAACGGGCGGCTCAGGACCGGAAACGGCAACCAGCCGCCCACCGAGTTCCCGCACACACTACCGGGTACGCGCACGGAAGTTGTCACGTTCGACAACTCCGACCAGATGGTTCACTCGTTGGGCAGCCACGACGAAGCCTTGCGATACATCGAGGAACAGTTCCAGGACGTTAATTTCCACGTCCGTGGCAACGAACTTTCCATGACCGGGCCTTCCGCAGTCATTCCACGCATCATGCGGCTCTTGGAGGAAGTCCGGGGGCTCGTGGCGAAGGGGACTGTGGTCACTCCGGACGTCCTGCAGCAGCTCGTGTCCCTGCTGAGGACGCAGTCCGTGCAGAATCCGGCGGATGTCCTGACGCACAACATCCTGTCCAGCAGGGGTAAGACCATACGGCCGAAGACGCTGAACCAGAAAAACTATGTTGACGCCATTGACGACAACACCGTGATTTTTGGGATTGGCCCGGCTGGTACTGGAAAGACTTACCTGGCAATGGCCAAAGCAGTGCAGGCCCTGCAGACGAAGGAAGTCAGCCGCATCATCCTGACCCGGCCCGCGGTGGAAGCGGGGGAGAGGCTGGGCTTCCTCCCCGGCACGCTGAGCGACAAGATCGACCCCTATCTTCGCCCGCTGTATGACGCTTTGCACGACATGATGGATCCTGAATCCATCCCGCGTTTGATGGCTGCGGGGACCATCGAGGTCGCTCCTTTGGCCTACATGCGAGGACGGACACTGAATGACGCCTTCATCATCCTCGACGAAGCGCAGAACACCACTCCGGAGCAGATGAAGATGTTCCTGACCCGCCTCGGTTTCGGATCGAAAATGGTGGTCACGGGCGATGTCACCCAGATTGACCTGCCTTCCGGTTCGACATCGGGCCTGCGGATTGTCAGGGAGATCCTGAAAGGGATTGACGACGTCGATTTCTCCATTCTGGAGGCTGCTGACGTCGTGCGGCACCGCTTGGTTGCCGACATCGTCTCCGCCTACAGCACATGGGACGACGCACACCGCACAGACGCCACTGGCGCACAGTACCAACGTGGAGAACGCAAATGAGCATTGAAGTAAACAACGAGTCCGGTGTAGCGGTGGACGAAGCGCAGCTGGTGACGTTGTCCCGCTTCATCTTTGAGCGTCTGTACATCCACCCCCAGGCCGAACTGTCCATTCTCCTTGTCGATGAACCGGCCATGGAAAAGCTGCACATCGAACTTATGGACGAGCCCGGAGCTACGGACGTGTTGTCCGTACCCATGGACGAATTGACGCCGGGCACTCCGGACAAGCCCACGCCGCAGGGCATGCTGGGTGATATCGCCATCTGCCCGCAGGTTGCCGAGGTGCAGGCGCGCAACGCCGGGCATGCCACGCAGGATGAGATGCTTCTCCTGACCACCCATGGCATCCTCCACCTGCTTGGTTTTGACCATGCGGAGCCGGAGGAAAAGGAAGAGATGTTCGGCTTGCAGCGGGAACTGCTGTCTGAATTCCTGGGCAAGGATGCCCCCATGGAGACCATGCAGTGACCTCGATCATCCTGGTCGGCATGGCGCTGGTTTTCCTTAGCTTCGTTGCACTGCTGACCGCAGCCGAGGCTGCGTTCAACTTCCTGCCCCGGCATGAGGCCGAACAATCAATAGTGCGCAGCAAGGGCAAAGCACTGGGGGGCATTCTCAAGAACCCGATCGCACATATGCGGGCGCTGCGCTTTTGGCGCGTGTGGTTCGAAATGGCGGCAGCAGTTGCCGTCGCCGTGGTCCTGCACAGTTTGCTGGACAACGTATGGCTCGCCGGGCTCGCAGCTACGGGCATCATGGCGGTGATTGGCTTCGTACTTGTGGGTGTCTCGCCCAGGCAGTTGGGCAGGGCCCACTCCGGACCCGTCGTTCGTTTCACTGCTCCGCTGATCAGGTTCCTGTGCTGGATATTGGGACCAATCCCCGGATGGTTGGTTGCCCTGGGGCAGGCAGTTGCACCTGGCGCCCCGAGCGGGGACGACGCGTTCGTCAGCGAAGAAGAGTTCCGTGAGTTCGTGGATCGTGCCGCGGAGTCGGACATGATTGAAGACAATGAGGCTGAACTCATCCATTCAGTCTTCGACTTCGGTGACACTTTGGTGCGTTCCGTGATGGTTCCCCGCACGGACATTGTCAGCATCGGTACGGGCTCGGACCTCGAAACTGCAATGGGCCTTTTCCTGCGTTCTGGTTATTCAAGAATCCCGGTCATCGGTGAGAACACGGATCAGATCCGTGGAATTCTTTACCTCAAGGACGTGGCTGCAGCCATGCATCGCAGCGAACCGGGACTACAAGCCCATGACGTTGACTCACTTGCAAGGGATGTTCGTTATGTCCCGGAATCCAAGCCAGTGAGCGACCTCCTGAGGGAACTCCAAAAGGAGTCCACACACGTAGCGATCGTGATCGACGAGTACGGCGGCACCGCTGGACTGGTCACCCTTGAGGACCTCATTGAGGAAATCGTGGGCGAGATTGTGGATGAATACGACGCCGCAGCCGAGGAGGCGGTCGACCTCGGCGATGGCACGTACCGCGTGAGTGCCCGCATGAGCATCGATGACCTGGGCGAGTTGTTCGATATCGACCTCGACGACGACGAAGTGGATACCGTAGGTGGCCTCCTCGCGAAAGCCCTTGGTCAGGTTCCCATTGTTGGGAGCTCCGTTGAAGTGAATGGTATTTCACTTCGGGCAGATAGGCTGGAGGGTCGCCGAAACAGGGTCAGCCACATCATTGCGGCAGCCATGCCAAAGGAAGACACTGACTTTGAAGACCTACTCGATGACGCCGACTCAACGCAACAGGGAGTTCCACGTGAGCAAGCAAAATAAGAAATTCGATGCCGATGCCGATTTCGGTGGCTTCCACGCTGGCTTCTCGGTGCTTGTCGGCCGACCCAACGCGGGAAAGTCGACTCTGACCAATGCCTTGGTTGGCCAGAAGGTTGCCATCACCTCGGCCAAGCCGCAGACTACACGGCACACCATTCGAGGTATCGTTCACCGCGATGATGCGCAACTTATCCTCGTGGACACGCCGGGCCTTCACCGTCCACGGACCCTCCTGGGGAAGCGTCTTAACGAACTGGTGGCAGACACCCTGGCGGAAGTCGATGCCATCGGTTTCTGCCTTCCCGCGAACGAAAAGATCGGCCCTGGCGACAAATACATCGCAGCCCAACTGGCCGCCGTCGGACGCAAGCCGATCGTGGCGCTGGTGACTAAAACGGACCTTGTGGACCGTCAGGCGTTGACGGAGCAACTGCTCGCAGTCGCCGCATTGGGACGCGACGTTCTTGGTGAGCAGGGCTGGGCTGACATTGTGCCTGTTTCTGCTGCCGATGGTTTCCAGGTCTCAACTGTGGCAGATGTGCTGATCAGCCACATGCCGTCGTCGCCGCCGCTTTATCCTGATGGCGAGCTGACTGACGAGCCCGAGGCCGTCATGATCGCCGAGCTTATCCGCGAAGCGGCCCTCGAGGGAGTCCGTGATGAACTTCCGCACTCACTGGCAGTGGTGGTGGAGGAAATCGTTCCCCGCGAAGGCCGGACCGAGGACAACCCGCTGTTGGATGTTCGAGTGAATCTTTATGTCGAGCGGCCTTCGCAGAAGGCCATCATTATCGGCAAGGGCGGAAGCCGGTTGCGCGAGGTGGGAACCAACGCCCGCAAGGGGATTGAAACGCTGCTCGGAACCCGGATTTACCTTGATCTCCACGTAAAAGTAGCTAAAGACTGGCAGCGCGATCCCAAGCAACTGGTCAAACTCGGGTTCTAATTGGCACCACTGGATCCGGCGTGGCTTCGGGCGCGATAAGGAACTTCCCAGAAACGGCAACTATGATTGCGGGGATCCAGCTGTTTGATGAAAGGTAAACCAAATAGTGCGACGTCGTGACGCCCGCCCGCAGGGCACCGGCACCGCTGTCCCCGGTGGGGCACGCCATGGAGAGGATGCCGACGGTACCCCTCGCCACATGAAGGCGCCAAAAGGCCTGCCGCTTTGGTTGAAAATTGTTACCGGCGTGGTCTCCGTTGCGCTGGTTGCAGGCGTTGCCTTTGCCGCTTTTTGGTTTATCCGGTTGCAGACCAACATCACCAAGGCCCCCTTGAGTGCCGGCGAGACACGCAATGCGGGTGATCCGCTGGTCGATGACAAGACGGATCGCCTGCAAATCCTGATTCTTGGCTCCGATACCCGTGATGGAAAGAACGCCGAATACGGCAGCACTGAAGACTCCACCGGCTATGGCCACTCCGATGTGATGATGCTCCTGGACATCTCAGCGGACAACAAACGGGTTAACGTCCTGAGTTTCCCGCGAGACCTGTTGGTGGACGTTCCGCAGTGCACGGACCGTACCAATAACCAGACGTTTCCTGCCCGCAGTGGGGTGATGATCAACGAGGCCATGGCTGAGGCAGGCATCGGCTGCGCTGTGGATACCGTCAACCAGTTGACGGGCTTGGAAATCGACCACTTCATGATGGCTGATTTCAACGCCGTCAAGGAGCTATCCCACGCGGTGGGCGGCGTCAACGTTTGCGTCAGCGATCCGGTCTTTGACCCGGATTCCCGCCTCCGCCTTGCCAAGGGCGATTCCCTGGTGGAAGGCGAACAGGCTTTGGCATTTCTCCGAACCAGGCATGCATTCGGTGACGGAGGCGACCTCGGTCGCATCAAGGGCCAGCAGGCCTTCCTCTCTTCCCTCACCCGGAAGCTCAAGGACGAGGGAACTTTGGGCAACCCGCAGCGGCTTTTGCAGATCGCGGATGTGGTCACGCAGAACCTGACAGTGGACGAGGGCCTGGCGTCAGTTCCTTCACTGTTGACCATTGGTGGGCGGCTCAAGGATATTGATGTTTCCAAGGTGGCGTTCGTGGCTGTGCCCACGCAGCAGGCGGCGGCCGACCTCAACCGGTTGGAGCTCGTGGAGCCTCAGTCATCACAGCTGTTCGCGGCACTTCGTGCCGACCTGGACCTCACAACACCCGGTGCGACGTCCACTCCGGCACCTAGCGAAAGCCCGGCTCCTCAGCCAACGGCCACCACGCCTGCCGCGCCGGCGTATGACAAAGCGATCCAGCCGGTGGCCGTTGCCAATGGCAGCGGCGTCGCTACACGGGCACAGGAGCTCATGGCCGTGCTCACGGGGAACGGATTTGCCCAGACGGTGTCCTACTTGGCCAATCCTGTGGATCAAACTGTGCTTTACTACGGACCGGGTTTTGCGGATGTGGCCGCCGACGTGGCCACCCTGTTCGGAATCCCGGCCGCCCAGGTTCAGGAAGCCCCGGGTGTAGCGGGCGTGCAGCTGTACGTTGGCACGGACTTCGGCACCGGAACTGCGTACGGCGCAGCCTCAGTCCCGTCAGATGTTGTCAACCAAACGGCCAGCGATGCCGTTTGCCAACAGGTGAATCCCCTCTACATCGACCAGTAGGAGATTCCCTGCTTTAGCCGAACACACCAACGGCCGGCCAGTTCTTCAACTGGCCGGCCGTTGCGCTTCCGGGTACTACCAGATGCTGACGCGTTCCCCGGGTTCCATCCACATGCCATCGGCTTCCGTCACGTCGAAGGCTTCATGGAAGGCATCGAGGTTGCGGACTATGGCGTTGGTGCGGAACTCGTTGGGGGAGTGGGGGTCCGTAGCCAGCCTCCGGATCGCTTCTTCGGTCCGGATCACCTGGCGCCAACCGGCAGCCCACGACATAAAGAACCGCTGGAAGCCCGTGAAGCCGTCAAGGACCTCAGGCTCGGCTCCGTTCAGGCTCAGGAGATAGGCCTTGTAGGCAATAGTGAGGCCTCCGAGGTCGCCTATGTTCTCGCCCAGAGTTAGCTTGCCGTTGACCTTATGGTCGGGCGCAGCGTAGGGGGACAGGGCGTCGTACTGGGCAACCAATTTCGCCGTCAGGGCTTCGAAGGCTGTACGGTCGTCTTCCGTCCACCAATTGCGGAGTGCGCCGCTGCCATCGAACTGGGACCCTTGGTCGTCGAAACCGTGGCCGATTTCGTGACCGATCACCGCGCCGATTCCGCCGTAGTTCACAGCGTCATCCGCATCTGCGTTAAAGAAGGGTGGCTGAAGGATAGCCGCGGGAAAAACGATCTCGTTGAGCATCGGATGGTAGTAGGCATTAACGGTCTGCGGTGTCATGAGCCATTTCGTCAGATCAACCGGCTTACCGATCTCGTCCAGGTGCCGGTCCACATCCGCGTCATGGGCGCGCTCCACGTTGCCGAGGAGATCCGTCGGATCGATTTTCACGGCGGAGTAATCGATCCATTTGTCCGGGAAACCGATCTTTGGACGGAACGCGTCCAGCTTCTTCAGTGCCTCTTTCTTGGTCTCCTCGCCCATCCATCCGAGGGAAGAAATACTCTCCCGATAAGCTTCGATCAGGTTTGAGACCAGCGTCTCCATCCTTGCTTTGTGTCCGGCAGGGAAGTGCCGGTCAACGTAGATCTGGCCGACTGCCTCGCCGAGGGCCGCTTCAACGACGGCCACTCCGCGCTTCCACCGTTCCCTGTTCTGCGGCGTACCGCTGAGCGTGGTGCCGTAGAAGTCGAAGTTCGTGGAAACGAACGCGGACGAAAGATAGGGCGCAGCCGAACTGAGAACCCGGAGGGTCAGCCACTCCTTCCAGGTTTCCAGGGGCTGGGATTCCAGCAAAGCTGCCGCCCCAGCAAAGAAGTCCGGCGTGCTCACCACGATTTCACTTCGCTTGGCTGGTTCCACCCTTGCCGCCTCGAACCAGGTGTCGAGCAGGGGGAACAGTTCCAGGGCTTCAGCCGCGGTCTTGAGGTTGTAGGTCTTCTGGGGATCCCGCAGCGTGACATTGTCCCAGTGGTGGGATGCCAGAGCGGTTTCGAGTGCGACGATGCGCTGGGAGGTAGCTTGCGCGTCGGGGATGCCTGCGAGGTTGAACAGCTTGGCAATGTAGTCGCCATAGGCCGCGACGATGGCCGCGAACTTTTCTTCCCGGTAGTAGGACTCGTCCGGCAATCCCAGGCCCCCTTGTCCGATATAAAGGAGAATGCGCTCCGGGTTGCCAGCGTCCGGTGCAGGGTAGATCGAAAAGAGCCCGGAGACGTCCGAGCGGAACAATCGTCCGATCAGGGCAGCCAGTTCCGCTGGGGAGCCCACCTCGCGAACCTCATCAAGACGGCCTCGCACGGGCTCCATCCCTTTCGCCTCGGCCGCTTCTTCGTCCATGAAGCTCGCGTAGAGTCCGCCAACTTTCTGTTCGACGCCGGTGGCTGACCTGCCTTTGGCGGCCGCCTCTTCGATAATCGCTTTCACGGCCAGCTCCGCGCCATCGCGCAAAGCCGTGAAAGTACCTTCAAGCGGCCTGTCGTCCGGAATCGTTGTGCTGTTGAGCCACGCACCATTGACGTGCTGATAGAGGTCGTCCTGGGGCCGGACGCTGTGATCGATGTTGGAAAGAGAGATCCCCGACTGTGGCACTGTGGCTCCTTGTGTGGACGCTGCAGTCGGCGTTTCCACCGTCGCGGCGTCTGCATAGTGGACGTTGCATGAGGTGTTGCACTGTCATCATACGCATCGTGTTAGTGTGAATTTGTGCGTACGGCGATGCTTCTTCTTAGCTGCCGCGGCGGGGCCTGAAAGCTATCTGAAGCTGGGCCATCCTCGCCGCGGAGTTCCGTTGTGTCCGGCTAAGCTTTCATTTAGTTCTTAGAGAAAAGGCCACACGTCATGCGTAATGCACAAAAGCCCTCCGGTATGCCGATTCACCGCTACCTGCCGTTCCAGGACCAGATCAGCGTCGAGGTTCCGGACCGCACCTGGCCGGACAAGGTCATCACCAAGGCTCCGCGTTGGTGCGCAGTTGACCTGCGCGATGGCAATCAGGCACTGATCGACCCCATGAGCCCGGCACGCAAGCTGAAGATGTTCCAGCTGCTCGTCAAGATGGGCTACAAGGAAATCGAGGTTGGTTTCCCCTCAGCGTCGCAGACTGACTTCGACTTCGTTCGCCAGCTCATCGAGGGTGGTCATATTCCGGACGACGTCAGCATCCAGGTTCTGACGCAGGCGCGTGAACACTTGATTGAACGCACCTACGAATCCCTGGTCGGCGCCAAGCAGGCTATCGTTCACCTGTACAACTCCACTTCGGTATTGCAGCGTCGCGTTGTATTCAACCAGGACGAAGACGGCATTCTGGATATTGCGCTGCAGGGTGCGCGTCTGTGCAAGAAGTATGAAGAGACCCTGACGGACACGCACATCACGTATGAGTACTCACCGGAGTCATTCACGGGAACCGAACTCGAGTATGCCGCCCGCGTGTGCAACGCCATTGCTGATGTCTTTGAGGCTTCTGCCGACAAGCAGGTCATCATCAACCTGCCGGCCACGGTGGAAATGGCAACCCCCAACGTCTATGCAGACTCCATCGAGTGGATGCACAGGAACCTGCACCCCCGCGAGGGAATCATCATCTCCCTCCACCCGCACAACGACCGCGGCACCGGCGTCGCTGCAGCTGAGCTGGGTTACCTGGCAGGCGCCGACCGCATTGAAGGTTGCTTGTTCGGCAACGGCGAACGTACCGGCAACGTCGACTTGGTGACGCTGGGGCTCAACATGTTCGTGCAGGGTGTAGACCCCATGATTGATTTCTCAGATATCGATGAGATACGCCGCACTGTGGAGTACTGCAACCAGTTGCCGGTCCCGGAGCGTTCGCCCTACGGTGGCGACCTCGTCTTTACGGCCTTCTCCGGTTCGCACCAGGATGCCATCAAGAAGGGCTTTGAGGCGCTCGAGAAGGACGCTGCTGCCGCCGGGAAGTCGGTTGACGACTTCACCTGGCAGGTTCCCTACCTGCCCATCGACCCCAAGGACCTCGGCCGCAGCTATGAAGCTGTTATCCGGGTTAACTCGCAGTCCGGCAAGGGCGGCGTGGCCTACCTGCTGAAGAACGAGCACAACCTGGATTTGCCCCGCCGGGCACAGATCGAGTTCTCCGGAGTCATCCAGCGTCGTACCGATGCCGTGGGCGGCGAGGTCAGCGGTGCCCAGCTGTGGCAGATCTTCCAGGATGAGTACTTGCCCTCCGAAGAAGAGCAGGCTCAGTGGGGTCGCTATGGGCTGGGTAGCGTGAGCACCGAGACGGATGAATCGGGCGCCATGACCATGAACGCAAACCTGCGGATCGACGGCGTCGAAGTCCGCCGCACCGGCCATGGCAATGGTCCCATTGCAGCCCTGTTGGACATACTCCACCACGATGGCGTTGACGTGCGGGTGCTCGATTACAGCGAGCACGCCCTGTCCGAAGGCGGCAGTGCCAGTGCTGCGGCATACGTTGAATGTGCTGTCGGAGAACGCGTTTTGTGGGGTGTCGGAATTGACCCCAGCACCACAACGTCCTCCCTCAAGGCATTGATCTCGGCAGTGAACCGGGCCGTCCGGGACGCCCAGGCCTAAGCCCACCGTGTGGTGACGGGAAATACCGTCACCACACGGTCCGGCGAACACTGCCGTACCAGGCATAGTGGGAAGATTAGTTGTGGCCAATCCGTCGTTTGCAGCGCGGTCCTATCGGGACGATGCCGTGGTGCTTCGTACCCACAAGCTGGGCGAGGCGGATCGAATCATCACTCTGCTGACCAAACACCATGGTCAGGTTCGTGCCGTTGCCAAGGGTGTTCGCAGGACCAGTAGCCGCTTCGGGGCGCGGCTGGAGCCCTTCATGGTGGCGGACCTGCAACTGGTCTCGGGCCGGACCTTGGACATTGTGACCCAGGCAGTGGCGAAGGGCGCGTACGGAAGCAGTATCGCGGCCGACTATGGGCGGTTCACTGTGGCTGCCGCTATGACGGAGACTGCCGAGAAGCTCACGGATGCTGATACCGAATCAGGGACCGCCCAATATAATCTGCTGGTTGGTGCGCTGGCTGCCTTGAGCCGTTCGGACCATCCACCCGAGCTCATTCTTGATTCTTATCTTTTGCGGGCGCTGGCCACCGGTGGCTGGGCACCAAGCTTCACTGATTGTGCACGATGTGGCCGTCCCGGGCCACATACGGCGTTTGCCGCCCCCGTTGGCGGCATGGTGTGCGGCGACTGCAGGCCCCCGGGCTCTCCGGCTCCGGCGCCGGAGACAGTACTGTTGCTGGGCGCCTTACTAACTGGCAATTGGAGCGTCGCTGATGCTTCGGATCCGCGGCACAGGCGGGAGGCTGCCGGCTTGGTTGCCAGTTACCTCCAGTGGCATCTTGAACGAGCCCTGAAATCACTCAAACACGTGGAGCGAAGCTGACAGTGGTACTTGGAAAGAAGAGTAAATCAACAGCGGCGAGGACTGCCCCCGTGGTTGCCCCTTATGGACACCCTTCCGGAGCTCTGCCGCCGAGTATTCCAAGTGAGCTCATTCCGCAGCACGTGGCCATAGTCATGGACGGCAACGGGCGTTGGGCTAATCAGCGGGGCCTCCCTCGGATAGAGGGACACAAGGCCGGCGAGCCCGCGCTCCTGGACGTCATGGCAGGAGCGATCGAACTCGGGATCAAGTACGTCAGTGTGTACGCGTTCTCCACCGAGAACTGGCGCCGGTCACCGGAAGAAGTTCGATTCCTCATGGGATTTAACAAGGATGTACTACGCCGCCAACGCAACCAACTCGATGAGTGGGGTGTCCGCATCCGTTGGGCTGGCCGCAGGCCCCGCCTGTGGGGATCGGTCATCAAGGAGCTGGAAGAGGCAGAGGACTACACCCGAGCCAATGACACCTGCACACTGACCATGTGTGTTAATTACGGTGGACGCGCAGAAATTGCCGACGCCGTTTCCGCCATCGCGCACGACGTCGCCGCTGGCCGGTTGAAGCCGGGGTCGGTGTCGGAGAAGACCATTCAAAAGTACTTGGATGAGCCGGACCTTCCCGATGTGGATCTCTTCCTGCGCAGTTCGGGGGAGCAGAGGCTATCTAATTTCCTTCTTTGGCAGTCGGCTTATGCGGAGTTCGTCTTCATGGATACGTTGTGGCCGGATGTGGATCGGCGGACCCTTTGGGACGCCGTCGAAATTTATGCCAAACGCGACCGTCGCTACGGAGGGGCCGTGGACGCGGCGCCCGCTGTCAAATAGCACATACACGTTAACTCAGTACGGGTAGGCCGCCAGCCACACGGCAACGTCACGGTATGCCTGTTGGCGGACTGTGCGCCTTGACAGAAACACGTCGTGCAGGGCGCCGGGATAGCGGAAAACAGCGGTCCTTCGGGCAAGACCAAGCGCCCGCCGCGACGTTTCTTCAACGTCGATGACGGCATCGGCACGCATGAGGTCGGCAGTCCATTCGGCCTGGATCCTGGTCCTCCCGGACAAAAGCACAAGCACCGGGGCGTCTATGTTGAGCTTGCGCTCTACCGCGGCGTGGCCCGCTAGAACTGCTTTTGTCCATCCGGCCCGGATAGGAAACGAAGCCCGCGGACGCCACACCGGATCCAGCGTCCACTCGCCATGTGCCTCGTTGCTGACACTTTCCCAATATGCGGGCATTTCCGGGAACCTGAAAGGACGTTTTGGATCGGTCCGGGCAAAGGGTTCCACCAGATGCATGGCGATACTTCGGACCAGGCTGCTTCCCTGCAGTTCCAGCCATGGAGAATTCAGGACCAACGTTCCCACTCGGCCGGGATTACGGTCGGCCCAAAGGGCCGCGATCAAGCCGCCCAAGGAATGGGCGAGCAGGTGGATAGTGGGCGGCGTCGCGTTGTTGGTGCTTGCGGCTACGTCCCGTTCGATCTCACGTAAGGCTGCGGCGAGGTCTTCGTCGTATACGCCAAGATCGGATGTGTAGCCGGGTGTCTGTCCCGGTAGCAGGCTTCGGCCGAATTTCCGGAGGTCCAGGGCATAGAAGTGAAATCCTGACGCCGTGAGGTACTCGGCCAGCTCCGTCTGTAGAAAGTAGTCCGCCCATCCGTGCAGGTAGAGGACCACCTTCGGGGCTCCGCCGGGATCAGATGGGGCTGGGCGTCGTTTGCGCTTGGTAAAGGAAGCCAGGAAATCAAGCACGCCTTGCTGGGGCGGATGGGCCACGGGCGGTGCATGCCTGATGAGGGTCGCCTTTACTGGCCCCTCCTCGTCGGCTTTCAAGGGTAAATCCATGCGCTCGTAACCTTGGCCGAGGACGTCGGGCTGCCATAGTGAAACCGACTCCTCCGTGGTGGTCATGCGTCCCCTTCCCGCCGACGATCCGGCTCGTTGTTGTCCATAAATCCTTTGACCCACCGGGCAAGTCGTGAATAAGCGTCCTTCCTTACTGCCGGCGCTGAAAGGAAGACGTCATGGAGGGCTCCGTCGATGCGTTCCAAGGTAACTGTCCGGCCTAAGGCCATCGCCCGCAGTGCAATGACGCTAACGTCCAGGACGGCGTCCGATCGGCGCATCGTTTCCCGCCACACCATGCCATTGGCGCTGGTGGTGGACGTCAGCACAAGGACAGGCATCTCCAGCTTCAAGCCGCGGGCAACTTGGGAATGGCCCGCGAACACTGCGCTCAACCAACCTGCCCGGACGGGGAAAGCGAGCGGAGGCCTGTAGTTCTCATCCAGGGTCCATTCCCCTTCAGCAGTGCTGCTGATGCTCCGGAAGTAGAAGCCCCGCTCCGGCAACCTCAAAACCATCTCCGGGCGGATCCTTGCGATCGGGGACACCATGGCTTGCGCTGCGCGCCGCACCAATGAACTACCGTGCATCTCCAGCCATGGACTGTCGAGAATCAGGTATTGGATGTCGTCCGGGTGGCGGCTGGCCCAAAGCGCCGCAACCAGTCCTCCGGTTGAATGGCCCATCAGGGTCAGGCTTCCAGTTGAGGAGGCAGTGTGGTCGTGGCGAATGATTTCGATGGCCTTCTCAATTTCGCCATCGTAGTCGGCCAAGTCGGCCACGTAGCCGCCGGGCATATCGGCCTGTAGGCTCCGGCCGTGGTTGTGCATGTCCAGGGCGTAGAAGTCGTAGCCAAGCTGTGCCCAGAAGCGGGCCAACTCGGTGTTGAAAAAGTAGTCGCTCCAACCGTGCAGGAAAAGTACGGCACCGTAGCGCTTCGGAGCTGAGTAGGCGTCGCTGTCAGCTTGGTCTTTGGACTCGGCCCTGTGCCGAATCAAGGTGGCGCGCCGGACCACGCCATCCGGCCCTGGGGCGTCAACCCTGCAGGATTGGAAGTCGGTTCCCAGGATGTCAGCCGTCCACTCCATGGCTTTAGCTTAGACACTGGCGGCGACGTCCCGGCCCGCGGCCCTCCTCGTGAAGAGGCAACCGCCGAGGAATGTTCCTTCCAAAGCCCGATACCGTAGTGCCACATGCGGTCGCCGTTGACCAAGGCAGCTCCCGCGGATCCCACGGCGGACAGGAACTCGCCGTCAACTGAAGCTGGTACTCCACTGAGCATGTAGTCGGGAGCCGTGTCGTCCGGCCATTGCCGGCGCACTTTGGCGTGATTGCCGCCGATGCCGCCAGTGGTCACCACCACGGCTCCCGTCCTTGCCTCAAAGCTCCCGATGACGACGCGGCCGGATGTTGTCCCCTGACCGCCGTCGACGGTTGCAGAACGTCGCCGGAAACGCCGGTGACCTGTCCGCCGTCGTCGTCAGCGACAAGGCCCGATGCCTGAAGTGAAGGCCGACCCTGCCGGTATCAACGCCCTCCAGCACCTTGGCAGGAACGGTTCAACCAGCGCCGGTCCCGTGTCCCACGTGACGTGGAACCGGGGCACGGTATGGCCGTGGCCCTGCGGCCCGTAGCCGCCGCGTTCAGCCCACTGCACGAAGGAAAAAAGCCTACGCCCAGGCTCCGTAGTCATGACCGCTTCTGACCTGAGGCGAAATGGACATAAGCCTCGGCTCACTCCCGGGCCTTCTGGTCCACGGAGCGGTCAAAGCGGCCGCCGCCAGACGTCGGCAGCGACCTATTGGCTCCCATGATCTGCGTCACGATTTACTGGCGGCACGCCTACATGCTAGCGGCAGGCCGGGTCACGGGTTTGGTGAGTTGTCTGTAAGCGGGAAAACTAGGACCATGCGTGTTTACCCCACATTCTTCAAGTTGGCCTTCTCCTGGATGGATGCCGAGAAAGCCCACAAGATTGGCTTCCAAGGCATCCGGGCGGCCCACCGTTCCGGAGCCGGCCGGATTTTGTCCAGGATCACAGCTCCTGATGCTTCCCTTCGGACGGAAGCGCTGGGGCTCACCTTTCCGTCTCCTTTCGGCTTAGCCGCAGGCTTCGACAAAGAGGGTCACGGCATTGAAGCCTTGTCCGAGCTCGGCTTCGGACATGTGGAGGTGGGGACCATCACCGGCCAGGCGCAGCCAGGCAATGAAAAGCCCCGCCTTTTCCGTTTGATTGAGGACAAAGCGGTCATCAACCGCATGGGATTCAACAACGACGGCGCCGCAGCAGTCGCGCCGAGACTCAAGTCAGCACGGGCTGCTTTGCAGCGGCACTACCCCGACGTCCGGCCGGTTATTGGGGTGAACATCGGCAAGACCAAGCTGGTTGAGCTCGACGACGCTACCGAGGACTATTTGGTGAGTGCACGTAGCCTGGCGCCGGCAGCCGACTACCTGGTGGTCAATGTTAGTTCTCCGAATACGCCGGGGCTGCGCTTGCTGCAGAATGTGGAGACGCTGCGTCCCCTGTTGCGGGCTGTTGGCGACGCTGCGGACGAAGCTGCCGGCCGGCATGTACCCCTTCTGGTCAAGATCGCGCCGGACCTTTCCGATGATGATGTCGACGACGTCGCACGCCTTGCGCTGGACCTGAAGCTCGATGGGATTATTGCCACCAACACCACGATTTCCCGTGATGGGCTCGTCTCCGACGCCGCGAAGGTGGAGTCCCTGGGTGCGGGTGGCTTGTCGGGAGCACCCCTGAAGCAGCGCTCCCTGGATGTATTGCGCAGGCTCAAGAACGCTGTGGGGGACCAGCTCGTGCTCATTGCGGTGGGTGGCGTGGACACGCCGCAGGATGTTCAGGACCGCTTGGACGCTGGAGCAACTCTGGTGCAGGGCTATACAGCGTTCCTCTATGAAGGACCTTTTTGGGCTTCGCGCATCAACAAGGGCCTCGTGAAACTTCGTCAGCGGGCAGCTCGCTGATACCAGCTACAAGAAGACCCCGGACCACTGGTCCGGGGTCTTCTTGAATGCAAGGGTTGGGGTGCCTGGGTTTCCGGCGCCTAGGCGGGGTACTGCCCGCGCTTTACCTGGGGCTTGGGAAGGCGGAGTTTGCGGAACTGGAGGGCACGCATGCATCCATACCAGATGGAGCCTCGTTCCACTTCGCCGAACTTCTCGGTTAGCCGCTTGCGAAGCTTGCGCGACAGGATGAAGACGTCCACGAAGACAGCGAGGAACATGATCCAGAATCCAATAAGGACGTAGCTGATGCCGGCGCTGGTGGGTGGAATGATCAGGGAAATTACGACGAACAGCAAAGCGCCGAACATGAGGTACTCGCCCAAGCTGAACCGAGCGTCCACGTAGTCACGCGTGTAACGCTTTTGAGGCCCCTTGTCGCGAAGGGGGAGGAACCTCTCGTCACCTGTATCGAGGGCTTGCCGCATTTTCTGCCGCTGGTCCTGGATGGCTACCCTTTCCGCTGCCTTGGAGGCCTTACGGTCGTTGGGAACCAAAGGGCGCTTGCGGGCCGCTTCCTGGTCCTTCCGTTTGGGCGTTGGGGCGCCTTTTCCCGCACCGGACTCCGGTGCGGTGGCGTAGGCCTGATCTACTACTGATTGAGCGCTGGGCTCTTCCTTTTTGCGTCCGAACACCCATACAGAATACCCCTCAAGAAGGTGGCGCACGTTACGTGTCCGGTTGCTCGAGCCCTTTGCCCTGTATCAGGCCCATGCCTTGGGCTGCGCCTGCTGCGGCGGGAGAATCCCCGGCGGTAAAGTGTGGCCCATGACTTCAGCACATGCGGAGATCCCGCAGAACAAGCAAGGGCACCCCGACTTTACTCCGGTCGAGGCACTGACCACGGCGGTCAACGACTCTTTCGAGAACACACTCGCGTCACTGGAAGAGCTGGTGGGTATTCCGGGAATTGCATGGCCAAGCTTCGATCCCAAGGAACTGGATCGAAGCGCTGACGCCGTGGCTTCCTTGGTTAAGGAAGCCGGCGTGGAGGACGTCCGCATCCTTCGCTGCAACAAGGGTGACGGTACGCCCGGTGGTCCTGCCGTCGTCGCGCGCCGACCTGCCGCCGAAGGCAAGCCGACCATCCTGCTCTACGCGCACCATGACGTCCAGCCACCCGGGGACCGGAGCCTCTGGAAGTCGGAACCGTTCGTCGCCCAGCAACGTGATGGCCGGTTGTACGGCCGCGGCGCTGCCGACGACAAAGCAGGGATCATGGCGCACCTGGCCGCATACAGTGCTGTCACTAAGGTCCTGGGGGAGGATTTCGGGCTCGGCGTGACCTTGTTCTTCGAAGGGGAGGAAGAAGCGGGGTCGCCCACTTTCCGGACATTCCTTGAGGAGCACCAGGAACTTCTCCGGGCAGATGTGATTGTTGTTGCCGACTCAAGTAACTGGAAAGTGGGCGTTCCCGCCCTGACCACCAGCCTTCGGGGTTTGGTGGACGGCACCTTCGAAGTGCGCGTCCTCGAGCATGCCGTGCACTCAGGCATGTTCGGCGGCCCCGTGCTCGATGCTCCTACTCTCTTGTCCCGGCTCATTGCCACACTTCACGACGATGATGGGAACGTTGCGGTAGCCGGACTTGTGGGCCGTGACGAGGCGGCCGTGGACCTCACCGAAGCGGACTATCGCGCCGATGCCTCAGTGCTCGACGGCGTGAGGCTCGCCGGGAGCGGAACCATCGCCTCCCGCCTGTGGACCAAGCCTGCACTGTCCATCATCGGCATGGACGTCCCGGCTGTCGATGTCGCCTCGAACACCCTCATACCGGCGGCCCGCGCAAAATTCAGCATGCGATTGGCTCCGGGCCAGGATCCCGAAGCGGCAATGGCGGCCCTGAAGCAGCACGTTGAATCCAATGCGCCTTTTGGTGCAAAGGTGACGTTCACGCCGGGGGAGAGGGGTAATGCCTTCTCCACCGATACGACCTCCGCAGCGGCGCGGGTGGCACTGTGGGCGCTGGGTGAGTCATGGGGCGTCAAACCCGTGGAAATGGGCATCGGTGGCTCCATTCCGTTCATCTCCGACCTCTTGGAGATGTATCCGGACGTCCAGATCCTCGTGACAGGCGTGGAGGACCCCGATTCCCGCGCGCACAGTGCCAACGAATCGTTGCACATCGGAGACTTCCGGCACGCGGTGTTGGCCGAAGCCCTGATGCTGGCCCGCCTCAACGCCGAGGGCTTGGTGGAGTAAGCTCCCACGGCGCGCCGGGAACAACGGAATGCTGTCTGTGGTTACGTCAGGAGTTATAGCTAAGCGTCTGCGCGACGTAGCATTAGCTATAACCCGTACGTAATTGGGTAAGGGCAGGCAGCGTTCCGGCGCCGCCGCCAGGAGCTTCATAAGAAGGTAGGCCAATGAGCACTGCAACCAACGAAAACAGCACCGGAGCACAGCTCGTCACCAACGACGACGAACTGGCCACGCACGAGGTCAATCTGACCGACGTCGCCGCAGGCAAGGTCCGCAGCCTCCTCGAGCAGGAAGGGCGCACAGACCTTCGGCTGCGCGTTGCAGTCCAGCCCGGAGGATGCTCGGGGCTGATCTACCAGCTTTACTTCGATGAGCGCCTGCTCGACGGAGACGCTGTGCGTGACTACGACGGCGTTGAGGTCGTAGTGGACAAGATGAGCGTTCCTTACCTCAGCGGCGCAAGCATCGACTTCGAAGACACCATTTCGAAGCAGGGCTTCACCATCGACAACCCAAACGCCGGCGGGTCTTGCGCCTGCGGCGATTCATTCCACTGATGTGAGCCATCGCCGCATGTCGGCGCCTCTTCGCGCGGTTTGAAACCGTTCGGAGCCACGGCGCCGACATGTGCGCGAAAACCGCGTGATAGCGGTAAGCTCTACATCGGGTAGTAAAACTTTTAGTGTGCCCGGTGAGCCTTCGGCCTGCCGGGAGACAGCAACAAGAGGAAGGGCCGTCTGTGAGTTCGCAGAACCGAACCGGCAGCCGACGCATAAAGATCACATCGATCACTGGCTTGGCACTAGCCGGCGCGTTGGTTTTGACCGGATGTTCACCAGAGGTAGAGAAGGGTTGGCTGCCTACAGAGCGCGGCACGACCAACCACACTGACCGGATCATGGACCTCTGGGTCAACTCATGGATCGCCGCCTTGGCAGTCGGTATTATCACGTGGGGCCTTCTGGTCTGGTGCATCATCGCTTACCGTCGCCGCAAGGGCACCACGGGTTTCCCCAAGCAGCTCAGCTATAACCTGCCGCTCGAGGTCTTCTACTTGACCATCCCGCTGTTCATGGTGCTGGTGTTCTTCTACTTCACCGACCAGGACCAGCGTGCGATCGATGACCGCTCGCAGCCCGCCGACGTCGTTGTTGACGTCCGCGGCAAACAATGGGCCTGGGACTTCAACTACAAAAAGGGTGAGGTCATCAACGAAGACCTCCATGAGGCCGGCGTTCAAGCCCACCTGACCGGTGCCGAGGTCAACAAGGAACTTCTCCCCACCCTGTACTTGCCGGTTGGCAAGTCAGTGGACCTGGAGCTGAACTCCCGCGATGTCATCCACTCCTTCTGGGTTCCCGCCTTCCTTCAGAAGCGCGACATGATTCCCGGCAAGACGAACTACATCAGGTTCACCCCCACCAAGGAGGGCACTTTCGATGGCAAGTGCGCCGAACTCTGCGGTGAATACCACTCCGAAATGCTCTTCCGCGTGAAGGTTGTCTCCGAGACTGAATTCCAGGCTCACATGGAGAAGCTGCGCCAGGATGGCAACACGGGCCTGCTCGGTGCGGAATATGACCGCAACCCGAACCTGAACGAAACCAAGTAAGGGGAGCGACGTGGCTACGTACACTCAATCCGCACCGGGGGTCCTAGAAGCCCCCGTAGTTCCTAAATCCAAGGGACGCATTGTCGTCAACTGGATCACTTCCACGGACCACAAGACCATCGGGTACATGTACCTGATTGCGTCGTTCGTGTTCTTCTGCCTCGGCGGCGTCATGGCGCTGCTGATCCGCGCTGAATTGTTCGAGCCTGGTATGCAGATTCTGCAGACCAAAGAGCAGTACAACCAGATGTTCACGATGCACGGCACCGTGATGCTCCTGATGTTCGCTACACCGCTGTTTGCTGGCTTCGCCAACGTGATCATGCCGCTTCAGATTGGCGCGCCCGACGTTGCCTTCCCGCGTCTGAACGCCTTGGCTTTCTGGTTCTTCCTCTTTGGTTCGACCATTGCCGTGTCCGGGTTCATCACCCCCCAGGGTGCTGCATCGTTCGGTTGGTTTGCTTACGCGCCTCTCTCGAACACAACGTTCAGTCCCGGCGTCGGTGGTGACCTGTGGGTCTTCGGCCTTGCTCTGTCAGGCTTCGGTACCATCCTTGGTGCCGTCAACTTCATCACCACCATCATCTGCATGCGTGCACCCGGCATGACCATGTGGCGCATGCCCATCTTCACGTGGAACACCCTTGTTACGGCCATCCTGGTACTGATGGCGTTCCCGCCGCTGGCTGCAGCGCTGTTCGCACTCGGTGCGGATCGCCGTTTCGGTGCCCACATCTTCGACCCCGAGAACGGCGGAGCGGTCCTCTGGCAGCACCTGTTCTGGTTCTTCGGCCACCCCGAGGTGTACATCATCGCGCTGCCGTTCTTCGGCATCGTGTCCGAGATCTTCCCGGTCTTCAGCCGCAAGCCGATCTTTGGCTACAAGGGTCTGGTCTACGCGACGATCGCCATCGCCGCACTATCCGTCACCGTGTGGGCCCACCACATGTACGTGACCGGATCCGTGCTGCTGCCGTTCTTCGCCTTCATGACCATGCTCATCGCAGTTCCAACCGGCGTGAAGTTCTTCAACTGGATCGGAACGCTGTGGCAGGGCTCCATTACGTTTGAAACGCCCATGCTGTGGAGCATCGGCTTCCTCGTGACCTTCCTCTTCGGTGGTCTCACCGGCATCATCCTGGCCTCGCCGCCGCTGGACTTCCACGTATCTGACTCGTACTTCGTTGTGGCGCACTTCCACTACGTTGTGTTCGGTACCGTCGTATTCGCCATGTTTGCAGGGTTCTACTTCTGGTGGCCCAAGTGGACAGGCAAGATGCTCAACGAGCGCCTCGGCAAGATCCACTTCTGGCTGCTGTTCCTCGGCTTCCACGGCACGTTCCTCATCCAGCACTGGCTGGGTGTTGAGGGTATGCCGCGTCGTTACGCCGACTACATGCCGCAGGATAACTTCACGTGGATGAACCAGTTCTCCACTATTTCTTCCTTCGTCCTGGGTGCTTCCCTCCTGCCGTTCTTCTGGAACGTCTACATCACCTGGCGCAGCAACAAAAAGGTAGAAGTGGATGACCCGTGGGGCTTCGGTGCGTCGCTGGAGTGGGCAACTTCCTGCCCGCCGCCGCGCCACAACTTCACTTCCTTGCCCCGTATCCGCTCCGAGCGCCCGGCCCTGGACCTTCACCACCCGGAGTTGGCCCAGGTTCACACCGCCGAGGCCCCGTCACCCGCAGCAGCCGTTTTGGGTAACGCCGACCAAAGGGACGTCAGCAAATGAAAATTGAATCGTGGCTCTTCGGAGCCGGAGTCTTCTTCTTCGTCCCCGTAGCCATCGCCTACGGTTTCCTGACGGAATGGAATGAATGGGTCGGTGTCCTGGGCATCCTCCTGGTCGGTGGCCTTGCCGGCATGATCGGTGCCTACCTCGGATTCACTGGTAAGCGAATCGGCCTTCGACCAGAAGACCGTCCTGACGCGGAGATCCACGAAGGAGCTGGCGAGCAGGGTCACTTCAGCCCCTGGAGCTGGTGGCCGCTGGTCCTTGGTTTGGCTTGCGCAGGAGGCTTCCTCGGTCTCGCAATTGGGTTCTGGGTGACGTACGTTGCCGGCGGACTTGCCTTGATTGCCTTGGTTGGCTGGGTCTTCGAGTACAGCCGTGGCGATCACGCCCACTAACTAGTTGGTATAACAATGATGGGCCCCACCTTCCGGTGGGGCCCATCGTCGTTAAGTCCTCGTTGTGCGGGAACAGATTCGCATCACAGCGGGTCTTCACATGAAGCTGAGAGTGCTTTCAGTGGGCTTGTGCGCCCTCCAGGACGGCGGAAAGAGCTATGAGGGCATTCTCGGCTTCCGGAAGGCTCTGATCGCCGCTGAGTGCGTCTGGAGCTACTGCGAGGAAGACTTCGCACCCATGTCCGAAATCTTCGGTCATCACTTCCAGAAGGGAACGGGCGTCCACCGGGTCGCCGTCGGGCTTGCGGATCGTCACCGGTAGGCCTGTTTCGGTGACAGCACGAACAAATACTGCGGCGGCCCGTGCGTGCAGCCCGATTTCAGCGGCAACGAAGGTTCTCTGCTCCGGCAACCCAGCTCCTTTGATACGACGGAACTTCCGTCTCAAAAACAATCCATACCAGCCTAGCCGCCGGGGCGCCGCCCATTCCACATGGGTCCCCGGTGGTCTAGACCTCCGACCATGCTGAATTATCCTTGAACCATGACTCAATTGCTGGAAGTCTGCCGTGGCTGAGGCAGCAAACATTGCCGGTGAAATCGACCGTACCAGCGGCACGCCCATCTACGTTCAGCTCCGTGAGATTCTCCGAACGTTTATCGCCCAGTCCTGTCCACCAGGGTCTGCGCTCCCATCCGAGCGGGATCTATCGGAACGGTTCGGGCTGGCCAGGATGACAGTTCGTCAGGCTATTGATGCCTTGGTTGGCGAAGAAGTAATAGAGCGTGTAGTGGGCCTTGGAACCTTTGTCAGGAAGCCAAAGCTGGATTTACAGGTGAAGTTAACCTCCTACAGCGAGGAAATGCAGCGTCGCGGAATGGTGCCCGCTGCAAAGGTGCTGAGCTTCGAACAAATTGCGGCAAGTGCTTTCCTGGCCAGGGAGCTGCAACTGGACGAGGGCACGCCCCTGGTGCGGTTCAGGCGTCTGCTGTTGGCCGATAACGAACCCATGAGCGTGGATGAGAACTTCATTCCAGCCCATCGGGTGCCTGGACTGCTCGACGAGGCACCGCCAACATCGCTGTACAACGTTCTGAGCGAACGCTTCGGCTTGGTGATGGAGTGGGGTGAGGACATGATTGAGGCCACGGCGGCGTCGCCGTCAACTGCCCGGCTTCTCAACGTCGACGTCGGCGCCCCGCTACTCAAGATTCAGCGGCACGCCTTCGTAGCCCGTGCAATGGTCGACTACTCCGTGTCGTACTACCGTGCGGACCGTTACAAACTGTGGGTTCCCTTGCAGCGTCCGGGGATTCGTCCCACGCGCAACTACTCGTCGGGGTACCGCACACAGTAGACCGTGAGCTTCCCGTATGCCCTGCATGCTGGCGAAATAGAGCAGACATAAGGGAAGGACCCGGTCCATGTGGACCGGGTCCTTCCCTTATGTCGAGTGCTAAGCGCTAGTGGCTCAGGCTCTTCTGGTCTTCACCAGCTGCGATGGCCTCGTGGTGGCCATGTGCGTGTGCTGCTTCAAGTTCCGCAGGCGTTGCCGGGGCAACACGGTCTTCGAAGAACCAGCGGGAGAGAGCCGCGCGCTGCTTCTCCTTGCGGGTGACTACGCCATGCTCGTTCGGCTGTGCCGGGATCGGAGCCGGTGATTCGAACCCGACGAGCTTGTAACGCTTGTACTCATCCAGCGGGGCGTGAACCTCGATGAACTCGCCGTGGGGGAGTCGGACGATGCGGCCTGTCTCGCGACCATGAAGTGCAATTTCGCGGTCCTTGCGCTGGAGGGCCAGTGCAATTCGCTTGGTCACGATGAAGGCGATGACAGGGCCGATGAAGAACAGCGTCCGCAGCCAGTAAGTGACATCGTTCAACGACACGTGGAAGTGAGTTGCAATGAGGTCGGAACCAGCGGCTGCCCACATCACGCAGTACCAAGTGAAGCCTGCAACGCCGATGGCAGTACGGGTGGGAGCGTTGCGCGGGCGGTCCAGGACATGGTGTTCGCGGTTGTCCTTGGTGACCCACCGCTCGATCCACGGGTACATGAACAGCACGGTGAAGATGATGCCGGCCGGTACGAGCGCTGGAAGCAGGACGTTTAGGGTCAGGGTGTATCCGAAGATGACCCACTCGAAGTGGAAGTCGTTGATGACACCCGGCATAAGACGCAGGGCTCCGTCAACGAAACCGATGTACCAGTCAGGCTGGGTACCGGCCGAAACCGGGGAGGGATCGTAGGGGCCGTAGTTCCAGATCGGGTTGATCGTGAACGCTGCCGCCATGAGCGCCAGGACACCGAAGACGATGAAGAAGAATCCACCAGCCTTTGCGGCGTATACCGGGCCGAGGGGGTAGCCGACGACGTTGCCGTCATTGCGTCCCGGGCCGGGGTACTGGGTGTGCTTGTGCACAACCACCATGAAGAGGTGGATGACAATCATCAGGAGGATGAGCGCCGGCACCAGGAGGATGTGCAGGACGTACAAACGGCCGATGATAGCCGTACCCGGGAACTCCCCGCCGAAGAGGAAGAACGAGGTGTACGTTCCGATGACCGGAATGGACTTGATCACGCCGTCGATGATGCGCAGGCCGTTGCCGGACAGCAGGTCATCGGGGAGGGAATAGCCGGTGAAGCCGGCAGCCATTGCCAGGATGAGCAGCACGCCGCCCACTACCCAGTTCATTTCGCGGGGCTTGCGGAAAGCGCCCGTGAAGAAGACGCGCAGCATGTGCACACCGAGGGACGCTACGAACAACAGCGCTGCCCAGTGGTGAACCTGGCGCATGAACAGACCGCCACGAACGTCAAACGAAATGTTCAGTGACGAGCTGTAGGCAACCGACATTTCGACGTTGTACAGCGGCGTGTAGGAACCCTGGTAGTGGGTTTCCGCCATGGACGGGTCGAAGAAGAAGGTCAGGAAGGTACCTGACATCAGCAAGATGACGAAGGAGTACAGCGCCACCTCACCGAACATGAACGACCAGTGGTCGGGGAAGACCTTCCGGCCGAACTCGCGCAGGATGCCGGAGCCGCCAACACGCTCGTCCACGAAGTTGGTGAAACTACCAACCTTGGTCTTCGGAACGAAGGGGGCTTCAGCTGTTGATGAGGCGCTCATGCTCGTCACGCTCCCAGTAACTCGGTCCTACAGGTTCTCTGAAGTCGCTGGTTGCGACGAGGTAGCCCTCTGCATCAACTGCGATGGGCAGCTGGGGGAGCGGACGGCTTGCCGGTCCGAAGATGACCTTGCATTCCTGCGTGAGGTCAAAAGTGGACTGGTGGCAGGGGCACAGGAGGTGGTGCGTCTGCTGCTCGTAGAGAGCAACCGGACAACCGACGTGCGTGCAGATCTTGGAGTAAGCAACGATGCCGTTGTAGCTCCAGTCTTCGCGGCCCTCTGAGGGGTTCAACGAATCCGGGTCCAGGCGCATCAGGAGAACGACGGCTTTTGCCTTCTCGTTCAGCTTGCCCTCGTGCAGTTCGTTGAGGCCTTCGGGGATCACGTGGAAGGCCGAACCGATGGTGACATCCGAAGCCTTGATGGGGGTGCCATCAGGGTCGCGGGTCAGTCGCTTGAGCTTGTCGCCTTCAGGCGCCCACATGGTGTGTGCCAAAGCATTGTCCGGCCGCGGACCCAGATCACCGAAGATGGCGAGGGCAGGCAGGGGAGCAAGTGCAACGGCACCAAGAAGGGTGTTGCGGATCAGCGGGCGACGCTTGATGCCGGTCTCGTCGACGATGTCATCGACGATACGGACTGCTGCCTGGCGATCTTCTTCAGTACGGATAGCGTGGCGCTCTTCGGACACTTCGTGATCGGGCATCAGGGCCTTGGCCCAGTGCACGATTCCGGTACCGATTCCCAGCATTGCGAACGCAGTACCGAGTCCCAGAAGTAGGTTCTGGGTGCGGATGGTTGCAATAGAGGTATCGTCGCCCAAATCGATGGCAAAGTATGCCACCAGGAACACCAGCGTACCGATTACAGAGGTGCCAAACAGAATGGCTACCTGACGCTCGGCGCGCTTTGCGGCTACCGGGTCCGTGTCAGCCAGGCGCAAACGATGCGGAGGCAGTCCAGGATCCTGGAACTTCTCCACCTCATTCTGACCAGCCGTAGCTACGGTGCCCGAGTGGTTCGGACTGCCGTCACTATGGTTGCCCATAATTCGCCTCATCCTTCTCTCGTTGTCTCGGCCGGGGCCGAGTTATTTTCAGTTTCAAACTGCTGACCGTGCAGCAGAAGTTTTGTCGTGTCCGGGTTAGGACGTGCGGGACGTCAACCAGATCGTGAATGCGATGATGACACCCAAGCCGGCAACCCAAACAAACAGACCTTCAGATACCGGGCCAAGTGCGCCCAGGTCTGCGCCACCGGGGGACCCGTTGGCTTCGATGGTCTTCAGGAAGGTGATGATGTCGCGCTTGTCCTCAGGGGTGACGTTGGAGTCACTGAAGACGGGCATGTTCTGGGGACCGGTAACCATGGCTTCGTAAATGTGCTCAGCGCTCACACCTGCCAAGGCCGGGGCGAACTTGCCGCGGGTCAGGGCGCCACCGGCAGCAGCGGCGTTGTGGCACATGGCGCAGTTGACACGGAAGAGTTCGCCACCGTTGGCTGCGTCTCCCTTACCGTCGAGGAGGTTTTGTTCGGGAATAGCGGGACCTGCACCGAGGGATGCAACGTAAGCAGAGAGCTGCTTGGTCTGTTCCGCATTGAACTGGGCGGGCTTCTGCTGGGCCTGCGGTCCGCTCATCTGCATGGGCATGCGGCCGGTGCCAACCTGGAAGTCAACTGCAGCAGCACCCACGCCGACCAGCGAGGGGCCGTCCTGGGTTCCGCTTGCACCCATGCCGTGGCAGGTGGCGCAGTTGGCGGCAAAGAGCTTGCCGCCTTCTTCTACGTCACTTGCGCTGAAGCTTGTGGTGCTGGCCTTGGCCTGGTTGACAGTTGTGGCAACGGCGTACAGCCCACCAGTGAGGAGGAGGCCCATCAGCAACAGCGCAATGGCTGCCAGTGGGTGACGTCGCTTCTGCGAGAGTGCCTTCACGTGGTGGTTCCTTTATTCGATCCTGCGTCGGCTCCGAGAGCCGCTTCTTGAAATTCTGCCTCTTGTAGAAAAAGAGTCAAAGCCGGGCTTACTTCAGAACGTAGATGACCAGGAAGAGGCCGATCCACACAACGTCAACGAAGTGCCAGTAGTACGAGGTGACGATCGCCGACGTCGCTTCAAAGTGTCCGAACTTCTTGGCTGCGAACGCGCGGCCAATGATGAACAGGAACGCGATCAGGCCGCCAAGGACGTGGAGGCCGTGGAAGCCCGTGGTCATGTAGAAGGCGGAGCCGTAGGCGTTGGACGACAGGGATACATGCTCGGAAACGAGCATGGCGTATTCCATCGTCTGGCCGGCTACGAAGAAGGCACCCATGACGAACGTGAGGGAGAACCATTCGGTCATGCCCCAACGTGTGAACTGCAGGAGCCCACCGGTGCGGCGCGGCTCGAGCCGCTCGGCGGCAAAGACGCCCATCTGGCAAGTAAAGGAACTTGCCACAAGGACGATGGTGTTGACGAGCGCAAACGGGAAGTTGAGCTTGGCCGTCTCCTCGGCCCACATCGTTCCTGATGTGGAGCGCAGGGTGAAGTACATGGCAAAGAGGCCGGCGAAGAACATCAACTCACTGGACAGCCAAACAACGGTTCCAACAGAAACCAGGTTGGGGCGGTTCAGCGTCGGGTGCGCCGGGGTACTGGGGGCATGGGTCGCAGATGTCACAAGGACATTATGTCTGTAAAAGTCCAGAGTTCCCAATGCAAACCACCGATTCGGGAGACTTTTTCTACAAAGACGCGAATTCGCGCGGAAAAGTTCCCGGCCTCGTTCACATTGGTCATCGGCGTGGCTGGCTCGATAGCATCAGGGAGTGACTTCTCCGGCATCGGCACCTGCAGCCAGCAATACTTGGCCAGGGCTCATCTCTGCACTGATCAACGGCGACGACCTTGCAGTGGGCAATACAGAGTGGGCCATGAACACGATCATGTCCGGTGAAGCGACTCCCGCTCAGATCGCCGGCTTCCTTGTTGCGCTTCGTGCCAAGGGAGAGACGGTGGAAGAATTGGCCGGCTTGGTTGCGGCCATGGTCCAGCACGCCAATCCGATCGATATTTCCGGTGAGAAGCTGGACATCGTAGGAACCGGCGGGGACCGGTTGAACACCGTGAACATCTCCACCATGGCCGCGCTCGTGGCCGCTGGAGCCGGGGCCAAGGTGGTGAAGCACGGCAATCGGGCTGCGTCGTCCACGTCAGGATCGGCCGATGTTCTGGAAGCCTTGGGCGTCCGCTTGGATCTTTCGATAGAGCAGGTGGCGCGGAACGCCGAAGAGGCGGGAATCACTTTTTGTTTTGCCCAGGTCTTCCACCCGTCGTTCCGGCATACAGCTGTTCCGCGCCGCGAACTGGCTGTACCCACGGCCTTCAATTTCCTGGGGCCGATGACCAATCCTGCGCACGTGCAAGCCTCCGCCGTGGGCGTAGCGAATGCCCGCATGGCGCCGTTGGTGGCAGGAGTTCTGGCCCGCCGAGGCAGCCGGGGCCTGGTGTTCCGTGGTGACGATGGACTGGATGAATTGACCCCCACAGGCCCCTCCACCGTCTGGGAGATCAGGAACGGAGCAGTCAGGGAACAGGTGTTTTCGCCTGAAGACCTGGGGATCCGACCCTCCACCGTTGCGGACCTTCGCGGTGGGGATGCTTCTGCCAATGCGGCAGTAGTGCGCGAAATCCTGGAAGGTAAGACGGGTCCGGTGCGTGACGCCGTTCTGCTGAACGCCGCGGCTGGGCTGGTGTCAATCGACCTCGACGCCGACGGGAGCCTTGAGGAGCGGATGCGCACCGCTTTTGCAAGAGCAGCAGAGTCCGTTGACTCCGGTAAGGCCGCCGAAGTACTCGCAAAGTGGATAGCCCTCAGCCAAAGCTGACGATGGGCGGCCCCGCCGTTATTCGGAGTTGTTACTCGAATCCGAGCGCGAAAGCTGCATCAAGGTCGTGCTGTGAGTAGGCCCGAAAAGCGATGTGGGTAGTGGTGTGGACCACTGAAGCAACCTTCGACAGGCGATCGGCGATCACGTCGGCTAGTTCGTCGTGCTTGGCCACCCTTGCCACCGCGATGAGATCCCATTCGCCGGTGACGGAGTAGACCTCACTAATGCCCTGAATGGCCGAGATCTGTTCGGCGGTCTCCGGTATGCGTGAGGCATCGGTTTTGATCAGGACGAAAGCGGTGATCACGTGGGGCCTTTCCGGAAATGCATCGTTGCGGACGGTTTCCAGCCTAGTGCATTCCCGCTGGGCGTGGCTTGATCACGCCCGGCGTTGCCGCTTACGCGACGCCCGCAGTAGCAGCGTCGCAAGGACCCGGTACCCGAGAAGGAATACGCCAAGGCTGATCAGCGCCACGAGGACAAAAGGCACTACGACGGTTTGGCCAGTGACAGCCCTCAACAACATTCCAACCAGCACCGCACCGATCCAGATGCTCACCCCGGATGGCCATACAGCCAAGGGTGCACGCCACGCGCGAGTGACCACCCACGCAATTGCCGCTCCGGCCAGGAACGGCCATGCTGTGGCGAAGGCTCCCGAAATGATGTCTCCGCGGGCGTGCGCGTCGCGGCCGATGGCGGCGAAGACAAGAATCAGCAGAAGGTCGGCAATAGCTGCGGGAATCCACAGTCGAGATGGTGAAGACATACTGCCGACACTATCCGGGCCTTCCTTCATGCGCGAAGCCGGCTCCTGGGCCACAGCCCTTGCGTGTGGTCCGATGGGCCGTCACCATGAGGGCAGGTGCCCACGCGGCAGCGCAGATTTGTGGCAGCGCAGTTTTGGAGGATGCCGTGCGATTTGTCCAGGTGGCCCAGCATGCCGAAGATCTTCAAAGGGCAGCGGCTTTCTATGCAGTGCTGTTGGACGCCGAACCGAGTGCCATCTTTGATCCGCCCGGCCTCCTGTTCTTTGATGTCGGCGGGGTTCGCCTCCTGTTGGAGAAAGGTGCACCGTCGGCGCTCGTTTACTTCGAGGTGGCAGATCTTGAAGGAACCGTGGCAGATTTTCGGCGCAGGGGAGTGCGCATCATCGCCGAGCCGCACGTGATCCATATGCATGAAGACAGCACTTTGGGTCCCGCCGGCTCGGAAGAGTGGATGGCCTTCATCGAGGACAGTGAGGGCAACACCGTGGGCCTGGTGAGTCGGATACGCGTGTCGGGGGACTGACTAGCAGTGACCGCTCCATCACCACGGCACCTGGTGCCGGGCCAGCAAAAGCCCTTTCCGCCGTCGGGCGTTGTGTGGGCGATCGCACGGTACTAACCTCTGACGGGGGACAGGCTGTTCCCGACGCGTCCCTGGAGGAGCCGCAGATGCAGAAGATTTCCACTTGTTTATGGTTCGACGGGCAAGCGGCTGAAGCTGCCCGGTTTTACACATCGACTTTCGATCATTCATCCATGGGACAAACCATGCAGGGGCCCGATGGAGAGGCGCTCACTGTTGAGTTCGAGATCGAGGGCAGACAGTTCATGGGCCTCAACGGGGGACCGGCATTCTCGTTCAATGAGGCTGTGTCGCTGGTGGTCAATTGCGATTCTCAAGAAGAGGTGGACAAATACTGGGACGCCCTGCTTGTCGGCGGTCAGGAGAGTCAATGCGGATGGCTAAAGGACAAGTTCGGCCTGTCGTGGCAGATCGTTCCCACGGCCATGAACGGACTGTTGGCAGGCCCCGATCCCGAAGGTTCACAGCGTGCCCTCGAGGCCATGATGAAGATGCGAAAGCTTGACATCAATGTTCTGCAAAGGGCGTACGACGGCGACTAAACGCTGTGGGGGACAGGCGCCGCCTGGCGCTGTTAGCATTGCCGCACTATGACGTGTGACTATCACAACAATGAGGAGAACTGACCAATGACGACCCGCCTCAACCCGTACATTTCATTTCGGGATAACGCACGCGATGCAATTACTTTCTACGAGTTCGTCTTTGGCGGCGAACTAAACATCAGCACCTTCGGCGACTACCAGGCCAGCGAGGATCCAGCAGAAGCCAACAAGGTCATGCATGCCATGCTGGAGACTCCAAGCGGATTGACATTGATGGCTGCCGACACGCCCACCGGAATGGAGTACAACCCTGGTGACAACATTTCGGTCTCCTTGAGTGGAGACTCGGCGGATGAAGCGGAGCTCCGCGGGTACTGGGACAAGCTGATCGACGGCGGAACCGTGACAGTCCCGCTGGAGATGGCGCCTTGGGGTGACACCTTCGGAATGTGCGTAGACAAGTTCGGCATCGGCTGGCTGGTCAACATTGCAGGAGCACAGCAGGCCCAATAACGCTGCTCGTGGCCGGCCGGAAGTCCGGCGGCCTAGGACAACAACAGGGATGCCTATCCGGATTGCCGGATGGGCATCCTTTTTGGTTCCCGGCCCGATTGAGCACACGGCTGCAGCTCGCCTGCTTGTCACAGAGTCTGTTGATGTTGTCACAAATACTGTCTGAGAAATGAAGTAAGTGAGATAGTTGTGTCAAGTAAACGGCTGGTTAAGGATTTGTAATCGTTTAATCCTGCCTTGTCGCAGTAGCGTCTGCGTGATAACGTTTCGCTTGCTATTGCATATGGGGGTTCCACAAGTTATTTACGTAGCGGTTAGGCCGTCATTTACGTAGATTTACTAATTGATCTCAAGGGAAACAAATGAAAAAGACCATCACAACTCTTATGGTTGCGGGAACCGTCATGTTCGCTGGTATTGCACCAGCCGTAGCCAGCACCTACCCGGCACCAGGCAATGAGCAAGGAACCGTCTCCGACGGCACGATTGACCGCGGTGAAACCATCACCTTCTCCGCCAGCGGATACATCCCAGGCGAAACAGTCGACATAACTTTCGAGAAGAGGGGCGGACCACAGGGGAGCGCTCCAGCGAACTTCGGCGTTATCGCCAACGGTGATGGCGCCATCACTACGAGCGTCACTTTCGAAGATGCGGGTAGCTACATGATCACAGCGGTTGGTTCAGAGTCCGGAGTTACTCGGTCTGCACGGGTGGCTGTAAACAACGGCAACCACGGACGCGGAAACAACGGCAACGGTAAGGGAGGTGGCAACCATGATTCCGATTTCGTTGCTGTCTCCAGCGTCACAGACGCTCGTGCAGCAGCAGGGCCGGAGAAGTTGGCTACTGATCCCGGCCTCATTGTTTGGGGGCTGGCTGGAGCAGGCGTCCTGGCGGCGGGCGCCGCATCGGTAGTGATTGCACGCCGACGCTCTGGCGCCACGCCGTCCGATTAGACATTATCCATAAAGGCAGGGTGGGTGTCTCTTTGGGGGAACACCCGCCCTGTTTTGCTGCAACCCGCGAATTTTGCTGACTACTCGAAAGCGGCAGGGTAGCCATCGATTTTTGGTTTTGAAAATTTCGTTGAATTACCTGAATAAATCGAGTTGAATTGGTGGTCGTCTACCATAATGCGCGCGTGGACGTTTAGCGCACGCAAATGGCAAGTGCCGTCAACTGCCGTCAACGTCGGTTATGGCCCAGAGTCGCGCCGGGTTCGTTTTGCACTGGGGAGTGCCAATCACAGCTTTACTTTACATAATGTAGATTATCGGCGTTTTGGGAGTGTCCCTGGGAAGCGGGTGGGGCTGGTTGGTGTGGTCGCTATGAATGCCTTCCGAGCGACCACACCAATGGACGCGTTACACCGAGACGTAAGCAGCCAGGTGCTTGCCCGTTAGCGTTGGCTTATCCGCCACGAGCTCAGCCGGCGTTCCTGCGAAAACGATCTTGCCGCCGTCGTGTCCGGCGCCTGGTCCAAGATCAATGATCCAGTCAGCATGTGCCATGACAGCTTGGTGGTGTTCGATGACAATCACCGATTTTCCGGACTCAACAAGACGATCCAGCATGCCCAGCAGGTTTTGGACATCAGCCAGGTGCAGGCCGGTGGTCGGTTCGTCCAGGATGTAAATGTCTCCCTTTTCGGACATCTGCGTTGCCAGCTTGAGCCTCTGGCGCTCACCACCGGACAATGTGGTGAGTGGCTGCCCCAGCGTTAGGTAGCCAAGGCCAACATCGGCAAGGCGATCGAGAACCTTGTGGGCAGCCGGGGTCCGGGCTTCGCCCTCGCTGAAGAACACTTCAGCCTCATCCACAGACATTGCAAGCACCTCTGCAATATTGCGTCCACCCAGCCGGTACTCCAGCACAGACGCCTGAAAGCGCTTTCCTTCACACTCTTCACAGGGTGACTCAACCGTGGCCATCACACCCAGGTCCGTGTAAATCACACCCGCTCCGTTACACGTTGGGCACGCGCCCTCGGAGTTCGAACTAAACAGTGCCGGCTTGACACCGTTGGCCTTCGCAAAAGCCTTACGGATGGGTTCCAGCAGGCCTGTATACGTGGCGGGGTTGCTTCTGCGGGATCCGCGGATGGCGCCCTGATCAATCACCAGGACACCGTCTCGCTTGGCTACGGAGCCGTGAATCAGCGAACTCTTGCCGGACCCAGCCACCCCGGTGAGGACGCAGAGAACGCCAAGGGGGATGTCGACGTCGACGTTCTTAAGGTTGTTTGTTGAGGCGCCCCGGATTTCCAAATGACCTGAGGCGGAACGCACACTGTCCTTAATGGACGCCCGATCATCCAAGTGGCGCCCGGTGATGGTGTCGCTCCCCCGCAATCCCTCAAGGTCGCCCTCGAAGCAAACCGTGCCGCCTCCGGTCCCGGCGCCAGGACCCAGGTCAACCACGTGATCAGCGATCGCGATGGTTTCCGGCTTGTGTTCCACCACCAGCACCGTGTTGCCCTTATCGCGAAGCTGCAGCAGCAACTGGTTCATTCGCTCGATGTCGTGTGGGTGCAGGCCAATGGTTGGTTCGTCAAAGACGTAAGTAATATCCGTGAGGGACGACCCCAAGTGCCGGATCATCTTTGTCCGCTGCGCCTCTCCCCCGGACAACGTTCCCGCGGGCCGGTCAAGGGATAGGTAACCCAATCCGATTCCGGCGAAAGAATCAAGGAGGTGCTGGAGACCCTTGAGCAGAGGAGCTACGGAGGGCTCATCAAGTTCGCGAACCCAGTCTGCGAGGTCGCTGATTTGCATGGTGCACACGTCAGCGATGCTCTTGCCCTTGATTTTGGAGGACCTTGCCTCGGGGCTCAACCTTGTGCCTTCGCATTCGGGACATGTGGTGAAGGTTATGGCTCGCTCCACGAAGGCGCGAATGTGCGGCTGCAAGGCGTCTACATCCTTGCTGAGCATCGACTTCTGGATCTTGGGAATCACGCCTTCGTAGGTGAGGTTTATCCCCTCCACTTTGATTTTGGTGGGCTCACGGTAGAGGAGGTCGTGAAGTTCCTTCTTGGTGAACTTTGCGATGGGCTTGTCCATGTTGAAGAACCCTGAGCCGCTGAAGATGCGTCCATACCAGCCATCCATGGTGTAGCCGGGGATGGTGAGGGCGCCTTCGCTCAAGGATTTGGTGTCGTCGTAGAGAGCCGTGAGATCAAAGTCGTTGACCGACCCCATCCCCTCACAGCGGGAACACATGCCGCCCAAGCGATTGAACGTGGCCTTCTCGGTCTTGGTCTTGCCTTCTCCGCGTTCCACTGTGATGGCGCCGCTGGCCTTTACCGTGGGCACGTTGAATGAGTAGGCGTTGGGCGAACCAATGTGGGGCTGGCCAAGGCGGCTGAACAAAATCCGCAGCATGGCATTGGCGTCCGTGGCGGTACCCACGGTCGAGCGCGGGTTGGAGCCCATTCGCTCCTGGTCCACGATGATCGCCGTCGTCAAGCCTTCAAGTACATCGACATCGGGCCGCGCCAACGACGGCATGAAGCCCTGTACAAAGGCACTGTAGGTTTCGTTGATCATGCGCTGCGACTCTGCGGCGATGGTCGCGAAGACCAGTGAACTCTTCCCGGAGCCGGAGACGCCCGTGAACACCGTGAGCCGGCGCTTCGGGATCTCGATGCTGATGTCTTTCAGGTTGTTTTCACGTGCACCCTGGACCCGGATCAAATCGTGGGTGTCCGCAACATGGGACCCGGGAGATTGCGTGTCCGTGCTCGTGGCAGTAGTCATGATTTCTCCATCTGTTAGGCGGCGCTGCCCAACAGTCCCCCGTCGGCGTCGCCTGGCTCTCACTGACCGGCAACGGTCAGTACGTTTGATTCTGCCATTGTCTTCCTCGGTTTACTCGCTAAGAATGAAGCATGCCGGTATACATGAGGTCCCTTGAAACCGCCGTTCCGCAAACCATCCTCGTCCAGCAGCAAGCCCGTGACGTTTTCGCATCCCAACCCGGTCTTACAAGGCTGGGAACGCGCCTCGTCAGCACCTGTTTCGACTCAGCAGCCATAGACACCCGCTACACCGCTGTAGCTGAGCTCAGCCTTGATGCACATCCTGAGAATCCGCAGTTTTTCGACCCCGAGACCAATCGGGTCCTGAGCCCCAGCACGAAAGTCCGGAACGAGATCTTTGCAACTGAAGCCACCAAGCTGTTCGTGGAGGCAGGCAAAGCCGCAGTGGCTCAAGCGCCCGGGATAGACCTGGATGACATCACGCACGTCATCACCGTGTCCTGCACAGGATTCTTCAATCCCGGTCCGGACTACAAGGTGGTCAGGGCTCTGGGGCTCAACCCTGCCGTCCAGCGCTACCACCTTGGATTCATGGGCTGCTATGCAGCTTTCCCCGCGCTCAAGGCAGCCAAACAGTTTTGCCTTGCCGACCCCACTGCGGTTGTCCTGGTGATTTGTGTTGAACTCTGCTCCTTGCATGTGCGGACCTCAAACGACCCGGACACGATCATGGGGTCCGCGATATTCGGCGACGGCGCGGCGGCCGCCGTCGTAACTGCGCGGGAACTGCAGGGACCCGAGCCGGCCATCCGGCTGGACCACTTTGAGACGGTCCTGACGCCTGTGGGCGAGGAAGCGATGGCCTGGAACATCGGCGACGAAGGATTTGAAATGGTCCTGGGCTCGTACGTCCCCCACATTATCGAGGAACACATCACCGGTGCCCTGGCGCCGTTGCTCGCCAAGGATCCTTCAGTGGCGGGCCTCCCCTACCGCGACATTACCCACTGGGCCATCCATCCCGGCGGCCGCAGCATCCTGGACAAGGTTGAGTCGAAGTTGGAACTCACCCAGGAGCAGTTGGTTCCGGCGCGGGAAACACTGAGGGAATACGGGAATATGAGCAGCGCTACTGTGTTGTTCGTCCTGAAGTACATGCTGGAGCAGCCGGTCAGTGAACGTGAGGAGCGTATCTGTTCAATGGCGTTCGGCCCCGGCCTGACGGTGGAGACGGGACTTTTTACGCTGGTCTCCCCTGCCCTGTGAGGCCTTGGGGATCCCTCCAGGAGAGGGACCTGTACGCCGTCGAGGAGATGGACAAAGCTGATTGCGATCCCAGGCGCCTTAACAGGACTTACGCTCGTTTCCCTGTGGTGAACAGGTTGTTGTCGGGGTGGCACGGGACGTATCGTCGACGACTCCGTCCGCTGTTGGTAGCCAACGGTTCGGCGTCCGTGCTGGACATCGGAGGTGGCAGCGGTGATGTGGCCCGGAGCCTTGCACGGTGGGCCCGGCGGGATGGCTTCAGGCTCACAGTCACAGCGATTGACCCGGATGAGAGAGCCTTTGCCTTCGCCTCCAAAGCGCCTCGCGTGGAAGGTGTCAGCTACCGTAAGGCACACAGCTCCCAGCTGGTCGCTGAAGGGCGGAAATTCGACGTCGTCATCTCCAACCACATCCTTCACCACCTGGATCCGGGGCAGCTTGCGGCGGTCCTCCACGATTCGGAGTTGCTAAGCCGGGGGCTTTGCCTCCATAACGACCTCAATCGCAGCAACATCGCGTACCTGTTGTTCCTGGCCGGCTTTTGGCCGTTGGGCGTCGGCTCCTATATTTGCGGGGATGGTTTGACGTCCATCAGGCGCAGTTACACCGCGGCGGAACTGAAAGCCGTTGTTCCATCCTCATGGTCAGTGGAACGAAACGGGCCGTGGCACCATCTCCTCTTTCTTGAAGGTCCGGTTCGTGAATTTCCCCAAGCTGATGCCGGGCACCCATTGGAGGACCGTGCCTGACGTCGTGATTGTCGGTGCGGGGCCAGTAGGGCTGTTCATGGGCGTTCTGTTGCTCCAGCGGGGGCACCAGGTCCGCATACTGGAGCGCCGGAGCAACAGGAGTAACAGTTCGAGGGCCATCGGAATCCACCCTCCGGCATTGGCGGAGCTGGCACGCGCGGGAGTCGCCGACCCTTTGGTAACTGCCGGGATCCACATTAGGCGGGGTGTGGCGTACAGCCGGCGACGGCGGGTGGCCGAGCTCGCGTTCGACGGCGACGCTGCCTTTCCCTTCATCCTTGCCGTTCCGCAGATGATCACCGAGGAAGTCCTGGAGTTGGCGGTAAAGGAACTGGATGCCGATGCGCTCGTCCGGGGTGCCGACGTCCAGGAGATCGACGCCACCGGGAGTACCTTGCGAGTCCGCGCAGATTCGCCTTCCGGCAGCTTGGAGGTGGGAGCCCGTTTGGTGATAGCCGCCGACGGAGCGCATTCAACCATCCGTCGACGCTACCTGCCGGGTGTGCCCGCCCGCAGCTATCCGGACTGTTACATCATGGGCGACTTCCCGGATGAAACCGGGCATGGCTCCGATGCCGTCTTGTACCTGGAACCCGAAGGAATCGTGGAGTCTTTTCCCCTGCCGGGGGGTGTCCGCAGATGGGTTGTCAGGCTGGGCGCACCGCACAGGAATCCGACGCCGGTGGGGCTCGCTGAGCTGATCACAGCCAGGACCGGTGAGGTGCTGGACATAGCCGGCAACTCGATGCTGAGTGCTTTTGAAGTACGGTCGCGGCTGACTCAGCGCATGGTTCACGGCAGGGTGGTGCTTCTTGGGGATGCGGCGCACGAAATCAGCCCCATCGGAGGGCAGGGAATGAACCTTGGCTGGTTGGATGCTGCAGCTCTGGCCCCCATCATGGATGCATCCCTGCGGGGCGCCAACGTAGGACGCGATGTGGTGAATTTCGAGAAGCTACGCAGGAAAGCGGCGCTTCGCGCTTCACGTCAGGCAGGGCTGAACATGGCACTGGGCAGACCGCTGCCGCCTCCCGCCATGGCAGCAAGGAACATGCTCTTCGCAAGCGCCCTGGCTGTACCGGCAATTTCAGAACTGGTGGAGCGTCGCTTCACCATGCGTTAGGTATTTCCGGGGCGCGGGCTATTCCGGCGTCGTGTAGTAGCAGTCGTACGTGTCCTGGCTGATGATCAGGCCATCCCGCAACTCGAAGACCGCAGTGGTCCTTGCCCGGATGGTATCGCCGCGGTCCCAGTGCGGCAGGTCAAGAAGCAGCGTGGCTGACCAGTTCATCTCCAGCACCACCCGGTTGTCCTGGCTTGTTGTGCGGACCACCTCAAAACGCTGATCGGAGACGATGTCCTTGCTATGGTCGGCGCCAGCCAACGTTTCTGCCAAGTTCCGCGTGGAGCCCGTTTTGGACAGGGCGTGCGGCCACTCCGTGAGCTTGAAATCGTCGGCCAGGAAAGGCCGCAGTTCAGCAGCCCCGCCACCGGCTTCAACCGTTCGAACAAACCCGAGTACACAATCCAAAGGGGTGGAATCGATCATTCGTCGAGCCTAGCCCACACTCGCGAATGCCTTCATCGCGTTAGGCTCACTGTATGACGCACCAACCTCATCCTGAGGCCACGAGCCCCGCCACGGACTACAACCCCACCCGGATACGTGACGCTGTCCGACGGTTGCTTGATGCAGACGGGCTCCCGACCATTGTGCAGGCCGGGCACCCCGTACTGCGGCAGTTGGCGGCCCCGTATGACGGCCAGGTTGATGATGCCGAGTTGGCCGCTTTCATCGAACGAATGAGGGACGTCATGCATGACGCCCCGGGCGTTGGACTGGCCGCCCCACAGCTGGGCATCCCCCTGCAGCTGGCCGTCCTTGAAGACAAATATGAGGTGGACCCGGAGTCTGCGGCAGTGCGTCACAGGGAACAGCTGGAATTTTTCGCGGTCATCAACCCGGAGTACCGTCCACTCGGTACTGAGACGGCCTCGTTTTATGAAGGGTGCCTCTCCGTCGGCGGGTATCAGGCTGTTGTGACACGACACCGGAACGTCGAGTTGCGCTACACAAGTCCCGCGGGCGAACCCGTGGAAGAGTGGTTTTCGGGGTGGCAGGCCCGCATTGTGCAACACGAAACGGACCATCTCCACGGCATCCTGTATCTGGACCGGGCCGAACTGCGCTCCCTGTCCAGCAATGCTGAACACTCGGCCCGGTGGTTCGCGCCGGAGATTGACGAGGCCCGCCGGGCTCTCGGATTCCTTCGCTGACGTAGAACCCGGCCAGTACGGTTACGGCTGGTCCTCCAGTCGATTGGCATCCGTTGGAAGGTACTGCGCCCACCAACGGAGAATGTGGTCAAAGCGCTGCCTCCGGTGATGTGGCGTCCCGGACCGTGATAACTCGTGGTCTTCCCCAGGAAAGATCAGCAGGGAAGTGTCCACGCCCTGGGCCTTCAAATGTGCGTAGTACCGCTGCCCCTGTTCGATGGGGCACCGTAGATCGTTCTCGCTGTGAATCACCAAGGTAGGTGTATCGACACGCGAAACTACGGCCATGGGACTTTGGGCCGTCATCTGTTCCACTGTTCCTCCGGTGTATTCGGCCCCGAAGAACCAACCGATGTCAGCGGAACCCGAAAAGCTGACCGGGTCCAGGAAGCCGCGCTCCACAATCGCACCCTTGAACCTGTGATCGTGGGCGATGGTCCAGGCGGTCAGGTAGCCACCATAGGAACCCCCCATGATCCCCACCCGGTCTTTATCCAAGACGTCAAAGGAGGACAACGCTGAGTCGAGGAACGCAAGCACGTCCTGCATATCCAGCGTCCCCATACGTTCCTTGATGGCGCGCCCATGGGCTTGGCCGTAGCCGGCGGACCCTCGTGGATTGCACATGACAACTGCGTACCCTGCAGCGGCGTAAACCTGCGCTTCATCGAAGAATGCACCTGTGTACTGGGAGAAGGGGCCGCCATGGATGGTGAGTAGGACCGGGTGTGGGCCTGGGCCATCAGGCAGCACGACCCAACCATGAAGGGGGTGTCCGTCGGTGGATTCGGCGTCGAAGTCCAGAGGTTCCGTTACACGGGAGTTGTTGCGCAGGATGGCGGAGAAGTCCGTGAGGAGGCGGATCTCTCCCCGTTCAAGTGACGCGACATCTCCCACGGTTGAGGAATCGGAGAAACTTACGGCAATTTCCCCGTTGGCAGCCACCGTCGCCCCGACAACTACCCGGGCACCGTGGACCAGGGGTGTGATCCCACCTTCCGCCGTGACGTCGAGCAGTTCGACACTTCCCAACGCTGTGTTCAGCACCAGCACACTGGCTGGTCCGCTGGGTTCCAGCGGACCAGACACGTCCAAATGTTCCTCGTCGGTCAGCGCCGCAGCCTCTCCCCCTGCGATGGGCATGACGTACAGGACAGAATTCCGAGCCACAAAGTCCTTGCCGGTGTGTCCTAAGTTCTGGGCCACGTAAAACAGCCAACGGCCGTCCGTGGAGGCACGGACAGCCGTGACAGTCTGCAACGTCTTGTTGGAAGGTTCGACGACGGTCGGCTGGCCGCCGCCGGCGCCGATCCGGTAGACGGAGGTGACCAGGTCGTCGTCGTGCCCTTCATGGAGGGCGGCAACGAAGTACAGGTGGGAGCCGTCAGCTGAAAAGCACGGCGACTCGTGGTCCGAGTCGCCGAACGTGACCTGCTGTGCAGCAGGAACCCCCGTAACCGTCCGCGTTGGCTGTTCATGGGCGGCCCTCCCGCGCGGAACAACCACCGGTTCGCCGCCCAGCTCCGGGACTTCAACCACAAACAGCTGCTGACGCTGGTCTGCCGTATATCCGAGGCCATTCATCCTGTATTGGTTGGTGGTGATCAGGCGGGCATCTTCACCGCCGGATGGGACTCCATCCACCGTTCCGTAACGGCCTTGCTCGGGCACGCGGGCCTCGAACGCGATGCGGTGGGAATCCGGCGCCCACACGAACCCACCCACGCCGGCCTGCTGGTCCGTGATCCGTTGTGGCTCGCCGCCCGCGGCCTCTACGACGAATAGCTGCGGCTTGCCGTCCGGGTCGCTCCTGAGGAACGCCAATACCAGGCCGTCGGGAGAGAAAGCCGGGGAACTGTCCCGGAAGCCGCGCGTGATGCGTCGCGGATACTTGGTGGTGTCCAAAGGAATGCTCCACAGCTGGCCGACATAGCTGTCAGCATCAAAGTCCGGCCTCACGACGGAAACCACCGCCTTGCTGCCGTCGGGGTGGATTGCCGGGGCGGACACGGTGTTCAGCAGGTGCAATTGCTCGGGTTTCACGTTGGTGAGCCTAGCCCGGCGGTTCCACGCCCGGCACCAGACACTCCGTCCGCCGTAGGATTGAAGCCATGTTGTCCCACGCTGTTGCTGCCCTCCGCTGTCCTGTTTGCCAAGGGACGTTCCAGCTCAGGGAAGGCCAGCAGCGGACTCTCGCTTGTGAGGCCGGACACCTGTTCGACGCCGCTAAACAGGGCTACTTCAACCTGCTGACAGGCAAAGGCACGGTCTTCGAAGCCGATTCTGCGGACATGGTGGCAGCCCGTCACAGGTTCCTGGAGGCCGGACACTACTCCGGACTTGCCCGAGCCCTTGCTCAAGCCGCCGCCGGACCACTTCAACGTCCCGACGCGCTGGTTCTGGACGCCGGTACCGGGACCGGGCACTACCTGGCCGCGGTCCTTCAGATGTCAGGGGCGACGGGAATCGGTGTGGACATTTCCAAGTTCGCACTGAGGCGCGCCGCCCGGCTCAATCCGCAGGCTGCCAACCTTGTTTGGGACGTTTGGCGTCCGCTGCCCATGGCGGATAACACTGCGGATGTGGTCACGGTGGTCTTTGCCCCGCGAAACCCCGCCGAGTTTGCCCGTGTGCTGCGCTCCGGGGGCTCGTTGATTGTTGTGACACCCAGGCCGGGCCACCTCGCTGAGATCGCAGCCCGGACAGGGATGCTTGGCATTGAAGAGGGCAAGGATGAGCGGCTGGCAGAATCCATGAAGGGCTATTTTGACGCTGGCACCAGCCAAAGCCTGGACCTTCCCTTGCTGCTGAGTGGCCAGGAGGTAGCTGACCTGGCCTATATGGGTCCGGCCGGGCACCATCTGCAGCGTGGAGAGTTGGCCGAATTGGCAACCTTGGAAGGTTCCGTGGCAACCACAGCGAAGTTCCGGATCAGCGAATTCGTCGTCTCCTGACGTGGGACGGCACGTCGGGCTAGGATGGAGGAACAGTGACTGTGATCCCGCTCGCGGGATCCGGGACCAAGGGGGAAATGATGTTTGAATGGCTCGGCGAGAATTGGTGGGCCCTCTGGCTCACGGTCTTCCTCGCGTTCGCAGTGGTGGAGATGCTTACCCTCGACCTCTTCTTCATCATGCTGGGCGGCGGTGCCCTTGCCGGGCTGATCGCAGACTTCGCGGGGGCCGACTTCTGGCTCCAAATCGTGATCTTCTCAGTGGTCTCCCTCCTGATGATTGTCTTTGTCCGGCCCGTAGCAATGAAGCACCTTCACAAGGGACCGGCGGAACAGCGCAGCAATATCGACCGGCTCATCGGTCAGTCCGCTCTGGTCATTGAAGCCGTGAGCGGAACCAGCGGACTCGTGAAGATCGGCGGAGACGTGTGGAGCGCCCGCAGCACGGCCGGTGTTCTCGACGCCGGTTCGACGGTCCAGGTCACCAGGATCGACGGCGCGACGGCGGTAGTAGCCTCGCCTGCCGAGAACAGCCCGCGCTAGGCGCGCCTTTGAATTTCAGCGGTTGCCGATCCGGGCAGCCTGCCCGGGTCCAGTCGCATCAAACCACGCAATTGGGGAATGAAGGAGATGTATGGACGGCTTAGGAGGAACAGCAGCGGCAATTGTGCTGATTGTTCTCGTCATTTTTGTCATCATCGTGTTGGTCCGTTCGGTAAGGATCATCCCGCAGGCACGTGCCGGCGTCGTTGAACGCCTCGGCAAGTATCAGCGGACGCTCAACCCGGGACTAACCATCCTGATCCCGTTCGTCGACCGGCTGCTGCCGTTGCTTGACCTGCGTGAACAGGTGGTGTCGTTCCCGCCTCAGCCGGTCATTACCGAGGACAACCTGGTGGTCTCGATCGACACCGTTGTCTACTTCCAAGTCACTGATCCCCGGGCGGCAACCTACGAGATCGCCAACTACATCCAGGCCGTGGAGCAGTTGACCACCACCACGCTTCGTAACGTGGTGGGCGGGCTCAACCTCGAAGAAGCCTTGACCTCCCGCGACCAGATCAATGGCCAGCTGCGTGGTGTCTTGGACGAAGCTACGGGCCGCTGGGGAATCCGCGTGTCCCGAGTCGAGCTTAAGGCGATTGATCCGCCCCACTCCATTCAGGACTCGATGGAGAAGCAGATGCGCGCGGAGCGGGACCGCCGTGCTGCGATCCTGACGGCTGAAGGCACCAAGCAGTCGCAGATTCTCACCGCCGAAGGGCAACGGCAGGCAGCCATCCTCGCGGCTGAAGGTGACGCGAAGGCGGCCATCCTCAGGGCAGACGGTGAAGCCCAAGCCATCCAGAAAGTCTTCGACGCCATTCACAAGGGCAACCCGGACCAGAAGCTCCTTGCGTACCAGTACTTGCAGACACTCCCCAAGATCGCCGAGGGAAGCTCGAACAAGCTCTGGATCATCCCGAGTGAAGTCGGTGAGGCGCTCAAGGGTATCGGCGGCGCCCTTGGAGGCAACAACGGTGACTCCCCCGTTGGTCTCTTTGGAAACAATGAACAGTCCGGGACTTCAGACCCGGCAGCAGCAGCTCCGCAGCCCCGGCCAGCTGAATAATCCACTGTCGCAGGGTCAACGAGCGGTCAGCCATTCAGGCTGACCGCTCGTTGTCTGTTGGTTCCTTTTGAGTAGTGGGCGCTCATCCGCGTATAATTGGATATTTGTCCGGCTGGTTCAGCGTGGATGGAACATTAAAGCTTGGCCAGGCGTTGCAATTAGTGATGCAAGGTGTGCAGAAGTAGTCCGTAAGGATCGTGAAAACGGCTTACGGCTAGCGCGGAGTTCCTGCTCCGCGAACAGACAGAGGGAGTAATCATGAGCGATCGCAGCCTGCGGGGTATGCGTCTTGGCGCCCAAAGCATGGAAACAGAATCCGGCGTTGAACCGGCACCGCGCCAGCGGGTCGAGTACCGTTGCGAGGATGGCGAGCAGGTCTTCGTGACCTTCTCCTCCGAAGCCGAAATTCCCCCCGTATGGGTTTCCAAGACCGGCAAGGAAGCGCTGCTGGTTGATGGCGAGCGACCTGTGGACGCCAACGAGAAAGCCGTCCGCACCCACTGGGACATGCTCCTGGAACGCCGCAGCCTTCCCGAGCTCGAGCAGATCCTCGAGGACCGTCTGAACATCCTGCGTGAGCGCCGTGGAGAGCGCCGCTCCGCATAAGATCGGTTGCTGATTTAAAGACAAAGGCCGGGTCCGGTTCCCCTTGGGAACCGGACCCGGCCTTTCTGCTTGGAAAGGTACGAGCTACTTTGCCACTGCGGGCGACTTGCGCGTGAGTTTTTCCCAACGTGCTGCCAGTCCCCATTTGGTGACGTTGATCATGGCTTCCACGACGATGTTGCCGCTCATCTTCGATGCCCCGAGCTCACGTTCGACGAAAGTGATGGGACGCTCCTCGATGCGCAGGCCAAGCTTGGCCACGCGCCATGCGAGGTCAACCTGGAAGCCGTAGCCAACCGACTCCACTTCGTCCAGGTTGAGCGCCTCCAGCGTGCTGCGGCGGAATGCCCGGTAGCCTCCTGTGACGTCCTTGATCTTGACGCCGAGCATGATGCGGGCGTAGGTGCTGCCGATGCGGGAGATTGCCTGGCGGTAGAGCGGCCAGTTAACCACGCTGCCACCGGGAACCCACCGGGACCCCATGGCGAGGTCTGCACCCTCCTTGACGGCGTCGAGCAGAAGCGGCAGTTGTTCCGGCTTATGCGAACCGTCGGCGTCCATTTCAACCAGGACGTCATAGCCTGCAGCCAGTCCCCACTTGAAGCCGGCGATGTAGGCGGCCCCAAGGCCTTCCTTGCCCTTGCGATGCAGGACATGCACCTGGCTGTCCTCTGCCGCGAAGCCGTCGGCAAGCTTTCCCGTGCCGTCAGGGCTGTTGTCGTCGACCACCAGGACATCGGAGTCGGGTACTGCTGCGCGCAGCCGTCCCAATGTCACGGGGAGCGATTCCAGCTCGTTGTAGGTGGGAATGATCGTCAGGACACGCAAGAAGAGGCCTTTCCTTGATGGAGCGGTCAGTGTGCCGGAGCAGCCTGGCGGCTGGCGTTCTGGCGCAACTCTCCATTATAGGACGACGGCAAGGATTCATTTGGCGGTTGTGGTCCCGGACACATGGTCCGGGTACTGGCAGAACATTGATGGGCAGACCTGGCTTCTTTCATTGCCCCAGTTCAGGCACCGCACGGAAGCGGCAAAATACTGCCTCACACCCTCAGCGACTCGTGGGCGAACAACTCTCGACCCTCGCGCACTGTCTGAAGGCAACGGGGGTCGGTGCCGGTGTCCAGGGCCGGCAAAAGGGGCGTCCGTGCCCGTGGATCAGTGCTCCAGGACTGAACGCGGCTATCAGCCACCTGGACCATCAGTTCGTCCACTTCCCACACAGCGAAACTGGCCGGCGCGCCCGGGACCAATTGGCCCATCAGCGGGTTCCGGTGTTTGGTAGCCCGCCACCCCGCCCGTGTATGGCCTAAGAATGCGGCACGAGCCGAGATCCTTTGCTCCGGGTTGCTGTGCTCCAGGCAGGCTCGTACGCTCGACCACGGGCGGAGAGGGGTGACAGGGCTGTCACTGCCGAAAGCGATAGGGACGCCGCTTGCGTAGAAGGAAGCAAAGGGGTTCATCGTTTGGCTGCGGCCACCCAGGCGCTGTTCGTAGAGCCCGCCCGGGTGACCCCACGCAGCATCGAAGCCGGGCTGCACGCTGACCGACACTGAGTACTTGGCCAGCCGGTCGATGGCGGACTGGTCAGCCATCTCCACGTGTTCCAGCCGATGGCCGGCTGCCCGGAGGCGCTGTTCGCCCACCTCGTCAGCCGCTGCGTCCAATGCTTCCAGCACTGCTCCCAGCCCGGCGTCACCTATGACATGAAACCCAGCCTGAACTCCCAGGAGGGACGTGGCCACAAGGTGTTTGGTGGCATCGGCCACTGACAGGTACAAACTGCCGCGCTGGCCCGGTGCATCGGAATAGTCATCCACGAGGGCCGCTGTGCGGGAGCCGATTGAACCGTCAATATTGAGGTCGCCGGCAAGACCCAGGACCCTCGCGCCTAAACCGTCAAGAATAGCTTGGGCGTGCTCCTCCGAGGTAGCCAACTCGCCCCAATAGGCAAGCACCTCCGGCCGGTTCCCGTGTTCGTTCCAGGACATGGCCATCCTGAGGTCCTCGGCCCCGCAAATATGCGGTGCGGACATCTCGGCCAAGGCGACATATCCGTGCGAAGCGGCCTCCTGCAGGGCTGACTCCTGGTATCCGCGCCGTTCGTGTTCCGGGAACTTCCGTGCAGTCAGCCGGGCGGCCGTATGTGCCGCACGAACAACGCGGGCGGTGCCGGAGAAACCATCGAGGCCATCCAGCCCTGCGGCCGCGGCCAATGACGACGAAACCAGGGCGGAGTGGACGTCGATGCGTGACAGGTAGACAGCCCGCCCGGCAGACGCCCTGTCAATTTCCTCCAAGGTGGGGAGCGTGGAGTCGTGCCACGTCGTTTCATCCCAACCGTGGCCCAGGACTGTGCCCGAGCCGCTGGCGGAGGCAACGGCGTCGAGTAGTTCCTTGGCCGAACCTACGCCGGTGAGCTGCAGTCCGGACAGGGCAAGGCCTGACTCCGTCAGATGTGCATGGGAGTCCACGAATCCCGGCGCCAGGAGGGCTCCGCGGAGGTCGATGACCTCCATGGATGAGTCAACTATTGAAGTGGCAGCCTGTTCGGAGCCGACCCAGGCAACGGTGTCCCCGTCCACCACCAGCGCGGTGGCAAAAGGATCTGCGGCGGTATAGATCGAACCGTTGCGGTACATCGTGACCTTGCGGTCCTTCGCGGTGCGGTCCTGGCCGGCGGGCACGCCTGGCTGATTCATGCGTTGTGCTCCTCGAGCGTTGAAAACATTCAATGAGAGTAGGGGCGCTAAGCCACTGTTGAGTAGGCAACGACGCCGCGTCGCACCAAGTCGATGGACTCGCGGCAAATGCGGGCCAAGCGTGGGTCGAGTTGAGGGATCTTGGCCAGCTGGTCGAGGAGGTCTACCACTTGCTTGGCCCAGCGCACAAAGTCGCCGGCGGCGAGGTCGGTTCCGCTGAGCACGTCCTGAAGATGGCGTCCCTTGGCCCATTTGTACATGGGCCACATCAGGCCGAGTTCCGGTTCGCCGGTCAATGGCAGCCTGTTGCGTTCCTCGGTATCCTCCAGCTGGGACCATTCGCGGATGACGATGTCTATGGCTGATTCCAGGGCAACGCTGGGCATCCTGGGCCGAAGGCCGCGGTCTTCTCGTTTGGCTTGGTAAACCAAGGTGCTGGCAAGCGAGGCCAGTTCGGCGGCGTCGAGGTCGTTGATGGCACCGCGCCGCACAGTCTGGGATATGAGCAGGTCCTTCTCACCGTAGATCCGCCGAAGCCGCTGCCCGTCGAGGCTGATGGTGACGTGTCCGGCGTCGTTGGTTTCCAGGTAACCGTAGACAGACAGGACATCGCAGACGCGGTCGAAAGTCTTGGCGATGGTATTCGTCCTGCCTTGGATCTGCCTGACCAACCCATCGGTCTCCCTGCGCAACTTCCACCAACGCTCCGACCACCGTGCATGGTCTTCGCGTTCGCTGCAGCCATGGCACGGATGAGCCCGCAGGGCCCGCCGAAGGTCCGCGATCTTCTTCTCCTGATCCGGCAGGCGCGCCCCGAGGCCAAAGTCTTCGTGCCTGCTGTTGCGACGGCTGTGGGGTGCGTCCTCACTGATGGCATGCCGCATCGACGAAGCGAGGTCCCGGCGGGATTTGGGGACCTTGGCATTGAAGGACTTGGGAATCCGGATACGCGTCACCGGCGATACCGGACCGTCGAGGTCGTGGACACCGATGCGCCGCAGCTGGTTATCAGAGGTAAGAACGGAGGGCCTTGGTTCCCTGGCGTTGCGGTCCACCTCCAGCACAACGGCATGTCCTGCCAGCCGGCCGCTGTAGATGCTGATGACGTCACCGGGGATCAGGCGCGCGAGGGAATCCGCTACATGGGATTTACGGGCCCGCTGATGGTCGCGGGCGGCGAAATTTTCGGCGTCGCTGAGTTCGCGCCGGAGCTTTGAGTACTCGGTGAAGTCACCCAGGTGGCACTGCATGGACTTGGCATAGCCCGCCAGCGATTCTTCGCGCCCCCGCACCTGCCGGGCAAGGCCTACCACGGAGCGGTCAGCTTGGAACTGGGCAAACGAGGATTCCAGGATTTCGCGGGCCCGGACGCGTCCGAACTGGGCAATCAGATTGATGCTCATGTTGTACGTAGGCCTGAAACTGGAGTTCAGGGGGTAGGTGCGTCGGGAGGCAAGGCCGGCTACGGCAGCCGGATCAGTTCCCGGCTGCCACAGCACAACGGCATGGCCTTCGACGTCGATGCCACGACGTCCGGCGCGACCAGTGAGTTGGGTGTACTCCCCCGCCGTAATGTTGACGTGCGCTTCGCCGTTGAACTTTTCCAGTTTTTCAAGCACGACGCAGCGTGCGGGCATATTGACGCCAAGAGCCAGCGTTTCGGTGGCGAAGACTGCCTTGACAAGGCCGTCGGCAAAGAGCTTCTCCACCACTTCCTTGAACGTGGGAAGCATGCCTGCGTGGTGGGCAGCAAAGCCCCTGATGAGACCGTCGCGCCAACCCCAGAATCCGAGGACGTCGAGGTCGTCCGCCGGAATTTCGTGGCTCGCCTCGTCCACCCGCTGGGCAATGATCTGCTGTTCGCGTTCGGTGGTCAGCCAAAGTCCCGATGCTGCGCACTGAGCGACGGCAGCGTCACAGCCGGCCCTGGAGAAGATGAAGGTGATGGCAGGCAGGAGATCCTGACGCCTGAGGCTCTCAATGACTTGGGGACGGCTGGCTTTCCGCACGGGACTGCGCTGCTCGGATTGTTGCCGCTCATCGCGATAACGGTCCTGACGACGCCGACTCCGGCCACCGTGGCCGAACCGGCCGTTCATGTTCATCCGGCTCTCGGAGCGGGCCATGGCCAACAGGTCCGGATTGACCTCGAACTCGGGGCCGGTGACTGCTTGGCGGACTGTGTCTGCAGACGAGCGCTTGGCTGAGGCGCGCCGGTGGTCAGCGGTGACAGGCTCGGCCACCACCTCATGGGCCTCGGAAAGGTCCGGTGCTTCGGTTTCCTGCATTCCCGGGGCTTGGGGCGCAATTTCGTCGAACGTTGTGTCACCGGCAAAGAGATCCACTATTTCACGGCCCACCATGACGTGCTGCCAAAGCGGTACGGGACGGTGTTCGGAGACAATGACGTCGGTATCGCCCCTCACGGTATCCAGCCAGGCGCCGAACTCTTCCGCGTTGGAAACCGTGGCACTCAGCGAGGCAACCTGCACTTCGCTGGGCAAGTGGATGATGACTTCTTCCCACACGGCACCACGGAAGCGGTCGGCCAGGTAATGAACTTCGTCCATCACCACAAACCCAAGATCGCCAAGGGTTTCGGAGTCGGCGTAAAGCATGTTCCTAAGAACTTCGGTGGTCATTACCACTACGGGAGCTTCGCCGTTAATAGTGGTGTCACCCGTCAGCAAGCCGACGTTGGCCGACCCGTATTTTGCCGCCAGTTCAGAGTATTTCTGGTTGCTCAAGGCCTTGATGGGAGTGGTGTAAAAAGCCTTGAGTCCGCGTTCCAAAGCCAGGTAGATGGCGAACTCGCCAACGATCGTCTTGCCAGCACCGGTGGGGGCCGCCACGAGAACGCCGCGACGCTCCTGGAGGGACCTGCACGCCTCACGTTGGAAGTCGTCCAGTTCAAAGTCCAGGGAACGTGCGAAGGCGCCCAGATAAGTTTTCGACTCAGCCGCACGCTGGGCTGCCGCCTGGTAACGGTCTGATGGAGATGAAGACCCGGAAATGGAGGACATGCATCAAGCCTAGTGGCCCAAGGTCTAGAGATTCTCCAGATCCGTGGCCGGGGTTGCGATGTTTGCAGTGGCTTCAGTCTCAGCCGCCCGCTTGATGGCACGGCGCTCACGGCGGCGGTCATTCAGGACGCAGACACCGATCGCCGCGAAGAACAGGAGCAGCATGGGCGCTGCGAGGTAGAACATGCTCATGGCGTCAGCGCCGGGAGCGGCCATCGCAGCGAACAGGCACACCAGGAAAATGGTGATTCGCCAACTCTTGATGAGCTGCTTGCCCTTTATGAGTCCGGCCAGGTTCAATCCCACCAGCACAACGGGGACGAGGAAGGCGATTCCGAAGGCCAAGAGGAGCCGAAGGACGAAGGCCAGATAGATTTCGGCGCTGATGAAGTTTGAGCCGCCCACCGGAGTGAAGTCGGTCAGGACGCGAACAGCGTTGGGCAACACCAGCCAGGCAAGCAGGACACCGCCGATGAAGAGCGGTACGGCTGCTGCCACGAAGGACAATGCCAAGCGCCGTTCCTTCTTGTGGAGGCCCGGAACGATGAAGGCCCACAGCTGGTAAATCCAGACCGGGCTTGACAGGATCACGCCAAGAAAGACCGACACTTGGACCATGAGGTCGAACGAACTGGCGACGCCATCAAAGTTCAGCGTGGCAGCGCGTCCCTCTTTTTCGTTGAGGTCCTTGATCGGCTTGATCAGCGCCTCCAGGAGAGGCTGGTAGACGATGAAGCCCACCACTGTTCCCAGAATGACGCCGATTGCAGCCTTGAAGAGCCGGTTTCGCAGCTCCTTGAGGTGATCCAGGAGCGCCATCCGGGCTTCGGGGTTGGCCTTGCGCCCCTTCGTCTCTACCACTTCTCTTTAGACGCGGTTGGAGGGCGGTACGTCAGTCTCGCCGTTGTTCTTGGCCTTGACGTCCGGGTGGCCCACTACTTTGCCTTCCACGGCGTCGGAAGCGTCCTGGGAGTCCTTGGCTTCGGAAGAACCATCCTTCTTCATTTCGCGGACCTCAGACTTGAAAATGCGCATCGACTGCCCAATGCTGCGCGCCATGGACGGCAGCTTCGGCGCTGCAAAGAGCACCAGAGCCAGGACGATGATGATGATGAGATGCCAGCCTTCGAGCCTCATGTGGGGAGGTCCTTTCCTTTTGGATACATCCTACGTCTATCTGAATTCAATGTCGTGCAGGGATTGGGGTTGACCCCGCTCGGCTTTGCGCTTGACGCGTCGTTGACGACGAACTTCCTGACGGAAGGCTTTGGCCGTCAGGTAATCATGACGCATCTGTTCCGGTGAGGCAAAAATTGCGGACCCCGGCGCGGGCCGTGGTTCGGCGGTTTCAACGTCGGAGGTTTCCTGGGAAGGAGCAAGGTTGCTGAAACGTTTACCCGCGGCACCTAAATCATGAACAGTTGACATGAATTTCTTGTACAGGCGATAGCCCAAAGTCAGGTGAAAGAGCAACGACAGGGCTATAAGCGCGATCCACAACAGGATCCAGAACCACCAAGGCATCTGAGTAGTCTAGCCAGCCTTCGTGGTGGAAGGTGAGTTGTATTGCGCGAGGGCCGCGTCGACCCACGCGCGGCTTTCCTGCTGAAGGTGCCCGGGTTCGAGGATCCGAACGCTGCCTCCATGCTGCGAAACGAACATCGGAAGCCACTCGGCGTTGCCGAACCGAACTTCGGCGACCAGACCGCCGTCGGGCAGTTGAGCGGTGCGTTCGGCGTAGTAGTCGTCAGCCAATCCGGCTCCCTGACGGGTCAGTTGGAGGACCACCAGCACGTCATCGTCGCTGGGCGTGAACAGCCGGGCCGGAAAATCCTGCCCTGCCGTTGCCGGCATGGACACGGCGCGGCCGTTGGCCTCCAACGCTTCTACCCGGTCCAGCCGGAAGTTCCTGATTCCGGCCTTGCTGTGGCAGTACGCCTCGAAGTACCACGTATTGTCCAGCGAGTAGAGCCGCAGCGGGTCCACGTCACGTTCGGTCACTTCGTCGCGTTGCAGTGAGAAGTACCTGAGTCGCAGTTGCTGCCCCTCACGGATTGCGCGGGTTATTGCGGCGAAAGCTTGCGACTGTTCCGGCGCCACCGACTGTCCGGAGACTGAGCCGGCCAATCGTGCGGCCTGCCCGGCAGCGCCTGTCAGCTTGATGGTCACGGATTCCAGGGCGCTCCCCGACTCATCCTCAAGCATTCCTGCCAGTGCCGGCAGATCGCCTAGCATGGCCAGGCCGGTCAGCAACGCAGCCGCTTCGTCTTCACTGAAACGCACTGGACGGTTCAAATCGAGGTGCTCGGAGATGTAGACGTGATCGTTTTCCCATTGGATGTCGAGGAGGTCGTCAGGGTATCCCTCGGGCAGCCCCGAACAGATCAGGATCTTCAGGTCATCGATCAGTGCCTTGCGGCTGATGTCAAAGTGATCGGCCACCTGCTGGATATGCAGGCCTTGGTGGTGAACCAGGAAAGGAACCAGTTGCAGCATCCTGGCGAGTTGGTCTTCAGAGGTGCGTTTGCGCGCCCGCGGAGCACGGCCCGCTTCGGGAAATTCAATGAGTATTGGCGGAGAGTCATCAAAGTCAGCGGCAGCCTTGAGGCGGCGTACGACGGCGGTGCGCAGCTCTGTGGGTCCAGCCACCTTGATATGGGGGCCGTAGGAGGCCAGCTCTTCGGCCAGCTGCTCAGGATCCCGGAAATCCACGGTGATGCGGTCACGACTGCTGGCATCCGGGGCTGCCTCGACGGACACGGCCCTTTTGCGCAAGGCAAGCAGCCTGTCCTTATCGACGTCCAGAATGGCTTGTTGGACGGGCAGTTCATTGAGTGCGTCCAACTCGGCCCGGGCGCTGAAGCCCTCCGGTGGTTGGAAACTGCTCGTGGTTACAACGGTCACTGCGGTAGTCATCCGTGAGAGCCTGAAGAGCCTTTTGGCCCCTCTCCCCCGATCCCAGCCAGCGAGGTACCACTGACCAAAGCGGCTGCCCAACCCCCATGGCTCGACTTCGCGGACTTCTTCCCGGCCGGTACTGACCGTGAGGTAGCCGAAGCGGACAGGATGCTTGCCGTGCATGGCCGCAACGACGTCGTCGAAGGCTTGTCCGGCAGGTTTGATCCTGGGTTGGACGCCGGCAGGCAGGTCAACGTCCGTGAAGCCTCCTGCGGCCTGCAGCTTGCGAACGGCGTTGGCAGCCGCTGTTCCCAGGGCAGCGCGTTCCCACAGCTGAGCCGCCAGCAGAAGCACAGTGCTCTCCGCAGCCGTCAGGCTCACATCAGGAAGCCGGTTGGAGTCCTTGCCGATCCGGTAGCGTGTCGAGGCGGGGTCGTCCGCACCGAAGTTGCGCGGGTCCATCAGGGTCTCGATCTCGAAGCCAAACTGCTTCAGATCCACTTTGTCGCGCTCGAACATCCGTCCAAAAGCGACATCATTGTCCGCTGAATCGTGGTAGACCTTTTCGCGCAGCACGGCACGTGGAAGGCCCACTTTGGTATTGAGCAAAGCCAGGAGAAGGTTCAGGAGACGTTCAGTGCGGGATGCGGACACGGTTGCTACGTTACTAAAAACCAGCGGGAAAGCAGCAAGGCGCGTCACCGACCGGCAAAACCGGAGGGTAACGCGCCTTGCGAACGCCAGAGTCCTAGCGGACAGCCACGAGGTCGACCACGAAGATCAAGGCCTCGTTGGGCTTGATTGCTCCACCAGCGCCACGTGAGCCGTAGGCGAGCTCCGACGGGATCTCCAGGCGACGACGGCCGCCCACCTTCATGCCCAGAAGGCCCTGGTCCCATCCCTGGATGACCTGGCCGACGCCCACACGGAAGTCCAGCGGAGCGCCACGGCCCCAGGAAGCGTCGAATTCTTCGCCGGTGGACCAGGCGACGCCGACGTAGTGGGTGGACACAGTATCGCCGGCCTTGGCCTCGGGGCCGGTGCCCTCAATGAGGTCCGTGATAACGAGGTCCGTGGGGACGTCGCCTTCAGGGAAGTCGATTTCGGGCTTGGTGCGGTCGAAGTCACGCTGACCAAATGACATGGTTGCTCCTAAGTGAAAGGGACGGAGAAGTTTTCAGGAACCAGCTTAGCCAGAACCTGGTTGGGATCTACTTTTTGCCGGTGATCTCTACGACGAAGACCAGCGGGCCGGCAGGTTTGCCCTGGGCAGCGGCGTTCGGACCATACGCGAGATCCGTCGGGATCGTCAGAAGAACCTTGGAACCCACCTTTTGGCCTGTGAGGCCAAGCGTCCAGCCCTTGATGACCTGGTTCAGGCCAAAGGTAGCGGCCTCCCCGCGGTCATAGCTGGAATCGAACTTGGTGCTGTCTTCCCAGCGCCAGCCACTGTAGTTGGCATCGATCGTGTCAGAGCTTGTCAACTCCTCGCCGGTGCCCTCGGACAGGACCTTGACTGAAAGACCGGCAGGCACATCAGTCTTGGGGATGTCCACGGAAGGTACGCCCTTGTCATCAAAGGTCACCTTGGGAAGCTTGCCGTCTTTGTCCAGCTGCTCAGTTTCTTCCTTGCTCAACAGGCCGGGGGCGTCCTTGGCGGAGGCGATCTTGAATACCACCAGTTGCGTGGACGCAGGTGCCGTGGCAGAGGAGTTGCCAGGAGCGGCAATAGCTACATGGCTGCCAACTTTGGCGCCGATGATGGCGTCGAAGATCAGCTCATTGCCGGTTTTCATCTGCTCGGAGAGCTCGATCGGCTGGGGTCCTTTGGTGTAACCGTCCTCCAGCGTCTTGCCATCAGTGCCGTCCACGGCGACGAACACCAGTTCGGCGATTTGACCCATCTTGACGGGCTCTCCGTCACCTTCGCTGACGACCTTGACGGTGGGTCCCGTCACCGCCAGCGGCTTGGAGAAATCAAGGGCGGGCGCTTTGTCATTGCCGTTGTCCGTCACCTTCAGGGAGTCAAGCTTGGAGACGTCCCCAACAGACTTGCTGGTGGGCTCAGCGGCCGGAGTGCTTTCCCCACCGCAGGCGGTAATGAGCAGGAGGGCGGGAAGAAGTATTGCTAGGAGTCGGCGCACAAAAAGACACTTTCGTCGGGGCAAAGGGACACTCGGAAAGGCGCGTAGCGCATCCAAGCAAGGTGTATCTCGGGAAGAGACCACTATCCAGAATAGCCCGTGAAGCTGGGAGCCAGCTTAAAGAGCGCGTCAGCCCATTGAGTCCAGGAGTGCATCCACTCGTTCGTCCACGCTCCGGAAAGGATCCTTGCACAGGATCGTTTGGTGGGCGCGATCGTTGAGTTTCAGGTGTACCCAGTCCACTGTGTAATCGCGGCCAAGCTCCTGCGCCCTCCGCACAAAGTCTCCGCGGAGCTTTGCGCGAGTCGTCTGGGGCGGTGCGTCCACGGCATCCTTGACGTCGGTTTCCGTAACCAGCCTGCGTGCCGCGCCGCGCGCCTGCAGGAGGAAAAAGATGCCGCGTTGCCGCGAAATGTCATGGTACGTGAGGTCCAATTGGGCAATACGGGGTGAATCCAGGCTGAGGTCATGGCGGCGCATGTAGCCGTCCATGAGCTTTTTCTTGATAGCCCAATCCACTTCGGTGTCGATGGTGCTGGTGTCACCGCTCTCGATGGCATTCAAGGTCCGCTCCCACAAGTCCAGGATGAGCGGTACGTGGGCGTTGTGCGCGCCGTTGGTGGCCACGAAGTCTGTCACCTTGTTGAGGTACTCCCGCTGAATATCAAGGGCAGTGAGTTGCCGTCCATTGGCCAACCGAACCAGTGCGCGACCCGTAAGGTCGTGGGAAATTTCGCGGATGCTGCGGATCGGGTTCTCCATGCGCATGTCCCGCATGATGACGCCCGCCTCAATCATGCGGAGGATGAGGTCCACAGTGCCTACCTTGAGCAGCGCGGACGTCTCAGACATGTTGGAGTCGCCCACGATCACGTGGAGGCGGCGGTAGAACTCCGCGTCCGCATGCGGCTCATCGCGTGTGTTGATAATGGGCCTGGACCGGGTGGTGGCCGAAGACACGCCTTCCCAGATGTGGTCAGCGCGCTGGGAAAAAGCGAACGTGGCGCCATGCGGGGTCTTCAATACCTTGCCGGCCCCGGCGATCAACTGCCGGGTAACCAGGAAGGGAATCAGGATCTCGGCCAGGCGGGAGAATTCCCCGCGCCTCGGTATGAGGTAGTTCTCGTGGCTGCCGTAGGAGTTCCCGGCCGAATCAGTGTTGTTCTTGAAGAGGTAGACCGTGCCATTGAAACCCTCTGCCGCGAGCCTGGCCTGGGCCTCATCCACGAGGTCGTCCAGGATAAGTTCGCCCGCCCGGTCATGGGCGATGAGCTGGGCAAGGTCGTCGCACTCGGCCGTGGCGTACTCAGGGTGCGAGCCCACATCAAGGTAAAGACGGGAACCGTTGGTGAGGAATACGTTGGAGGACCTCCCCCAACTGACCACCTTGCGGAACAGGTACCGTGCAACTTCCTCGGGAGCCAGCGGGCGTGAATCCGGGCTGGAATAAGAGATTCCAAATTCCGTTTCGATGCCAAAAATCCGTTTATCCATCTCAGCTCTCCTCTGTGAGCAACCGGGTCATGTCATCCGGCAACAACCGCCGGAACGCCCTGCGGGATCCGCGGTTGCTTTCCGAAGCACGGTAGAGCACGGCGGCTTCGACGGCAGTGGCGGGCAGTTCTTCAACTTCCTTGTTCGTGGCCAAGGCGCGCAGGGCCAATTGCATGGCCCCCGCCAAGCTGAGCTCCGGCTCCCAAGCCCCGTTGACGACGTCGGAAATTTGGTCGGCAAGCCCGCCCATGACAACGAAGCCGTTCTCATCGGCGATTGATCCATCGAAGGTGAGCCGGTACAGGTGGTCCTGTTCCTGGGTAGCGCCAACCTCGGCTACCGCCAACTCCACTTCGAACGGCTTCTGCTCTGCCGTGAACACAGCTCCAAGGCTTTGTGCATAAACGCTGGCAAGGCCGCGCGCGGTAACGTCCTCGCGATCATAGGAATAGCCACGGACATCGGCGTAGCGGACGCCGGCTTGCCTGAGGCTTTCAAATTCGTTGTACTTGCCGACCGCAGCGAAGGCAATTTTGTCGTAAATTTCACCGATTTTGTGCAACGAGGGTGAAGGGTTTTCCGCGATCAGCGCGATGCCGTCGGCGCAGCTGATGACCACTACAGAACGTCCGCGGGCGATGCCCTTCCGTGCGAAGTCAGCACGGTCCTTCATCAGCTGTTCGGGAGAAACATAGAACTGCTGTGTCATGTCAAGCCTCCCTTCCTGCTGCGGCCCGCGATTCGACAATGGCGCCGGCTATCGCGGCCAGGTCCCGTTCAGGGACGCGCCGGTTGCCGGAACGGTCGACGGTGTACACCACCGGCCATAGTTGCCGGACAGGGTCAGGACCGCCGGTGGCGGAGTCGTCATCGGCGGCATCGTAGAGGGCCTCAACAGCCACTGCCACGGCGTTCTCTTCTGACAAGTTAGGTTTCCACAGTTTCTTCAGGGCTCCCCGCGCGAATACGGAACCGGAACCAACGGAGTGATGCTCCTGTTCTTCGTAGCGGCCGCCTGTGACGTCGTAGGAGAACAAGCGGCCCACGCCGGAGACGTGGTCGAAGCCGGCAAACAGTGGAACGACTGCCATGCCCTGCATTGCCATGGGCAGGTTTCCGCGGATCATGGCGCCCAATCGGTTGGCCTTGCCGACGAGGCTGAGGAGCGTGCCCTCGATCTTTTCGTAGTGCTCCAGTTCCACTTGGAAAAGCCGTGTGATGTCGATGGCCAAGCCGGCAGTTCCGGCAATGCCGAGGACTGAATACTGGTCCGCCGGAAATACCTTCTCGATGTGCCGGCTGGCGATGATATTGCCCATGGTGGCGCGGCGATCCCCGGCCATCAGCACACCACCGGCGTACGTCAAGGCCACGATCGTGGTGGCGTGCGGCGAGGCCGGGACCATACCGGCGGGTAACGATTGAGTGAAGGGAAGGAGTTCGGGACGCGAGCGTTGAAGATGCTCCGTGAAAGAAGACGTTGCCTGGGTGGCCAGGGGGCCGGTTGATGGGTCCTGCATTGCTGCACTCCTTCGACTCTGCATTCCGATGCCCGGCGGCCTCACGCAGGCCGGGCAGTACATCCTCTGGCGGGTCCGCCTACTGGCCGCCCTTTTGGACAAACGCCCTCACGAACTCTTCAGCGTTCGACTCGAGAACGCCGTCGATTTCGTCGAGGAGGTCATCCACACCCTGCGTCGCTTCCGAAGCCTGTGCCTCGGGTGCTGCCGGTGGTGCCTCCGGTACGTCGACTTCGGTCTCGGTGTCCCGTGACTGCGGTTGTTGCTGCTCCTGTGCTGCCATTTTCTTTCTCCCTACTGTCAGTCTCCTGAAGACGGAGACTTCCTAATGCAATATTGCCACGCGGACCGGTGCTGCGGACGGCTTTGACCCGGCACGAATAGTCCTGTGGCGTTCATCCGTCAACTCCTCGCTGGCGGTGGTTTTTGACCCAGCAATTCGGCCAGGAATGAAGCAGCATCCGTGTGGCGGTCAAAGAGCGCGCCGGTCAAAGCCTGTGTGCCCCTCAAAGGCTCACGGGTGGGTACCCGTTGCAGTTTTCCCAGCCCTGGAACATCGAAGATCACCGAGTCCCAGCTGGCGCCGACAACGTCCTTGCCGAAGCTGGAAACGCACCGGCCGCGGAAGTAGGCCCGGGTGTCCGACGGCGGTTCGGTGACCGCCCGGGTGATGTCGCCGTCGTCGACAATACGCCTCATCCTGTCCCTGGAAAGCAACCTGTAGTAGAGGCCTTTCTCGGGCCGGATATCGGACCATTGAAGATCCACCAAGCCCAGGCGGGCATCGTCCCACGCCAGTCCGTCTCGGTTTCGGTAACCTTCAAGCAGCGATTTTTTGGCCACCCACTCAACCGACGAGGCAGCAGCATCAGGATCTGTACCGAGAGTTGTCAACGTGGACTCCCAATGGGACAAAACCTGATGCGTATGGCCGTCTCCAGTGACTGAATCCGCTACCCCTGTCTCCTGGGCCAGTTTGGCGGCGGCCTCGAAATACATCCACTGGAGATCGAGAGCTGTCACGCGTCTCCCGTCGAGGAGCCTTACTGTGACAGCCAAGGTGGTGTCGTGGCTGACGGCTTGGAGGGCCTGGACAGGCTCATGAACTTCGATCCTCGGAGCCTGTCCCGCCTCAATGAGGCTCAGGACCATGGCAGTGGTTCCGAACTTCAGGAAATTTGAGGCCTGGCTGAGGTTGGCGTCACCAATGATTACGTGGAGGCGGCGGTACTTGTCCGCAGTGGCGTGTGGCTCGTCCCTCGTGTTGATGATGGGGCGCCGGATGGTGGTCTCCAGCCCCACCTCTGCCTCAAAGAAGTCAGCCCGTTGGCTGATCTGGTAGCCGGGCGTTGAGCTGTCCTGTCCCATCCCCACCCGGCCCGCACCGCAGACGACTTGGCGCGAGACGAAGAAGGGAGTCAATCCACGGATGATGTCCCCGAAGGGCACCGAACGGGGCATGAGGTAGTTCTCATGCGAGCCATAGGACACGGACTTGTTGTCGGTGTTGTTCTTGTAGAGGTTGATCGGAGGAAGCCCTGTATCGGACGCGACCTTCCTGACGGTAGCCAACGCCACCAGGTCACCGGCGGCATCCCAGGCCACGGCATCCCGTGGGTTGGTGACCTCCGGACTGGAGTACTCAGGGTGCGCATGATCGACGTAAAGGCGGGCACCATTGCCGAGGACCATGTTCATCAGGAGGGAACCGGACTCGTCAGCGCCGTCCAGTTCCAACTCCTGTCGGCCATAGGCCAAGGCGACCGCTTCGGCGTCGAGCACTGGCGGCTGGTCCGTCAGCTGGCTGGGATCCGCCGTTGACCTATCCACTGTCCAACCGCGGGCGTCGTGCAGCGGTTCCTCGTCCGTATAGTCCCACCGTGTCTCCGCGCCGCCGGCCGCACGTTGCCGGGTAACAGTTGCATACGCCTGGATGATCCTGGCGGACATCATGGTCGCGTTAGCTCCCGGCGCTGACGGTGCATGGATCCCATATTCAGTTTCCGAGCCCATGACGCGCATGGCGCCGCCTGCGGGAAGCTTCTCTCCGGGTGAACCCTCGGGCCTTGCTGTCACAGGTACTGACCTGTGTTGGCGGTGGTTTCGATGGACTTGCCAGGCTCCTGGCCTGCCTTGCCCTGAACGATGGTCCGGATGTAGGTGATCCTTTCGCCCTTCTTGCCCGAAATCCGTGCCCAGTCATCGGGGTTTGTGGTGTTGGGCATGTCCTCATGCTCACGGAACTCATCCACCACGGCCCGAAGCAGGTGATCGATCCGAAGACCTTTTTGGTGGCTTGTCAGCAAATCCTTGATGGCGTACTTCTTGGCCCGATCCACCACATTCTGGACCACGGCGCCGGAGTTGAAGTCCTTGAAGTACAGCATTTCGGTGTCGCCGTTGGCGTAGGTGACCTCGAGGTACTCGTTGGACTTCTCCGTGGAGTACATGGCCTCCACTGTGCGCTGGACCATGGCGTCCACGGTGGCCTGCACGTCGCCGCCATATTCAGCCAAATCCTGAGGGTGGAAGGGCAGGTCAGTGGTGATGTACTTTGCGAAGATGTCGGCTGCGGCCTCGGCGTCGGGTCGTTGAATCTTGACCTTCACGTCAAGGCGACCGGGACGAAGGATTGCGGGATCGATCATGTCCTCACGGTTTGAGGCTCCAATCACGATCACGTTGTCCAGGCGCTCCACACCGTCGATCTCACTGAGAAGCTGCGGCACGATGGTGGTTTCGACGTCGGACGATACCCCGGTACCGCGGGTGCGGAACAAGGAATCCATTTCGTCGAAGAAGACCACCACAGGGCTGCCATCTGAAGCCTTTTCACGGGCGCGCGAGAAGATCAGCCGGATGTGTCGCTCGGTCTCACCCACGTACTTGTCAAGGAGCTCCGGACCCTTGATGTTCAGGAAGTAGCTCTTGAGATCGGTGTTGCCCGCACGTTCCGCAGCCCGGGCAGCGAGGGAATTCGCTACTGCCTTGGCAATCAGGGTTTTACCGCAGCCCGGAGGGCCGTAGAGCAAGATGCCCTTGGGGGCCTTCAGGCCATGCTCACGGTAGAGGTCCGGATGGAGGAACGGCAGCTCCACGGCGTCGCGGATCTGCTCGATCTGCGGGCCAAGCCCACCGATGTCCTGGTAGGTGATGTCCGGAACTTCTTCGAGGACGAGGTTCTCCACCTCGGCGCGCGGGACCTTCTCCAGCGCGTAGCCGGTCCTTGAATCGAGCGACAACGCGTCGCCCACTTTCAAATGAACACTTTGGAGTGCCCCGGACAGCCTGACTACACGCTCTTCGTCGGCGCGGCCCACCACCAGTGCCCGGTCCTTGCCCAGCATTTCCTTAAGGGTGACCAGTTCGCCGGCACGTTCGTAACCGAGCCCGGCCACTACCAGGAGTGCCTCGTTCAGCAGGACTTCCTGTCCTACAGCGAGCTGGTTGAGGTTGACGAGCGGGCTGACTCCCACGCGCATCTTGCGGCCGGAGTTGAAGATATCCACGGACTCTTCGGTGGCTGCCTGCCCTGAACTGCCGGCTGACGGCTGCTTCCGTGGGTTGATCTGCACCACGGTACCGAAGCTGTAAGGAGGCTGGCCCTCCTGCTCCAGGGCGCCCTTCAAACGAAGAATCTCAGCCTTCGCCGTTTCCAGCATGCTGACCAGTTTGCCGTTGTTCTGGGTCGCGGCTGCCAACTGGCGGTCGATGTGGCGAAGCTTGTCCCGGAGGATGTTGATTTGCCGTTCGGCAACAGTCAGCTCACTCGAGGTCTCCGGCGGTTGAACAACGCCAAGCCCCCGGCTTGCCGTATTCTCCGCTGCGTCGTTTGCTTCTTCCGGCGTCGGCCGTCCAAGGTCGTTGTTTGACGTATCCACGATTCATCAGCCCCTTCCTGCGCTTAACAAGACCTTAGTCCCGAAAAGCTCAGGGTGCTGGGTGACATCCGGAATGCGAACCCTATTGTGACCTTTGTCAGTTTGTGACTGAGGGATCATCCTGAACGTTGGTCCCGGCGATGGCATCACGTGCTGCACGGCGCAGCTTTTTGTCCGAGACGGAACGCTCCCCCACTGCTGCAGGGGTCCAGGCGTTGAGGTCCTCTTCGCTGAATTCGGTCTTGGAAGGGCGGCGCTTCACGGAAATTCCCGTGACGCCCTCAGCAAGACGGCGGGTGACCAGCAGGAATCCGGTGTGGGCGACCATCCGGTGGTCCGGACGGACAGCAAGGCCCTCGAGGTGCCAGCCACGAACCATCGATTCCCAAGCGTCCGGCTCGGTGAAGCGGCCGTCAGCGCGGATGGCTTCGGCAGTGCGGGACAACTGGGTGACTGTTGCTACGTAGTTGATCCAGACACCGCCTGGAGCCAGGACAGTAGCAACCGCGTCCAAGCACTCCCACGGCGCGAGCATGTCCAGCACCACCCGGTCCACGGACCCCGGGGCCTCGGCCTTGACTACCTCTTCCTGGAAATCTCCCAGGGAGATCTGCCACGCGGGGTGCGGTCCACCGAAGATGGTCTCAACGTTTCCCCTGGCGATGTCCGCGAACTCTTCGCGACGCTCGAAGGAGTGGAGGTAGCCGCCGTCGCCGACTGCGCGCAGCAGGGAGATGGAGAGTGCGCCGGAGCCAACGCCGGCTTCCACAACCCGCGCGCCCGGGAAGATATCGGCCATGGTGACGATCTGGCCTGCATCTTTGGGATAAACCACAGCGGCACCACGGGGCATGGACAGAACGAAGTCAGAGAGCAGCGGCCGCAAGGTCTGATACTGCTGGCCGACGTTGTTGCTAACCACCGAGCCATCCACCTTGCCGATGATTTCATCGTGGTTCAAGAAGCCGCGGTGCGTATGGAAGGCGCCGCCCACTTCCAAGGTGATGGTGTTCATGCGCCCACGCTCGTCCGTGAGCTGGACCCGCTCGCCCACACGGAAAGGCCCGCGGCGTCGTGCAGCGCCCGTCGGCTGGACTGTTGAGCCGGTACCGGGCTCGTCAGTGCCTGTGGTTGCTGCGGGGGCGGCGGTTTCGCTGCTCATGTGGTGTTCCTCGCTCCTGTACGGCTGGGCCGCGGTGTGTAACCGGCTGGTGGGCGCCAAAAATTCAATGGGTCTGTTTTGTATAACCGCCGGCATGTAACTCTACCGGCAAGGCAGTCAGGCCCGCCCGCTCTTGCGTGCTTCCTTACCTGTTATGGCCGTCACTACGGCCTGCTGGCGGAGCAGCCCGGTGACGATTCCGTTGTGATCAACCACAGCGTATTCGCCGCCCTCCAGGCGCGCCAAGTACTGGATCAGTTCCTGCCCCTTGGACCATTCGGGGACGTACGCCCCGGCGGCCAGGGCATGCGCCACTGCGGTGACAGGCGTCGTCGTGGCAGCTGCGGCTGGAACAGCGAGCGTTGCGCCGAAATCCACAACTCCCTGCGGTTTGCCGTCGGGACCGCAAATCACGACGGCGGGACTTCCGGCGGGTGAAATGTCCAGGACGTCTGCCACTGAGGCCGAGTTCGGCACGCCCACTGCGGGCTCAGCCAACCCCGCGGCACTTACCAGGTACAGACGACTGCGGAGCTTTGCATGGTGGATGGAGCTCGAGGCGCCCATCCAGAGGAAGCCGCACACCAACACGGTGATCACAATGAAGGTGAGGTCCGGCCAAGCGCCGCTGATCAAGGGCAGGCCAATAAACCAAATGACCAGCACCACAACGATGATGCGCCCGGACCACCCTGCGGCAATGGTGCCCTTGTCCTGGCTACCGGTCGCTTTCCATACAGCAGACTCCACCAAACGCCCGCCATCCAGTGGCATCCCGGGAAGTATGTTGAAGATGCCGATCAAGAGGTTTGCCCTCATCAGGATGTCACCCAGGGTCGCCGACACTCCGCTGAGCAAGTCGGCGGACATTACTGCCCACATGACCCCGGCGACGACGAAGTTGGAAACAGGCCCAGCCAGGGCGACGATGACGGACTTCCCCGGCGAAGCCGTGAAGTTCTCGAATTGAGTGTGTCCACCCCAAAGATTCAGAACGATCTTCTCGGTTGGCCATTTGAAGGCCTTTGCGCTGAGCGCATGTGCAAGTTCATGGATCAGGACGGAAATGGCGAGCAGCAGGGCAATGCACAGCGCCACAAAGTAGGCCCAGTTATTCAGATAGGGCATGTAGTCCATCAACACCGGCCCGTAAACGAACACCGTAAAGGCCGCGATGACAAACCACGAATACGCAAGGTAGACGGGAATGCCGGCGATTCGTCCGAGGGGAATGCCGTCCCTCTTTTTGGTTTGCGGGTGTTGCTGTGTGGAGGGGCTGCTCACCTAGTTGGCCCCTTCAAACAGGTTGGCTGCGGCGAAACGGTCCGCCACGAGCTGCTGTAGATCGATTGCGGTACGGCCCACCAACGTGGGCCACGTGATCATCCGGGGGTCTTCCGGGAGGGGAACCTGATGGGGAATTCCCACTGTGACCACACCCGAAGCGATAGCGGCAGTGGCACCTGGGATGGAATCCTCCAAGGCGACGCAGTGGTCGATGGTCACGGACGGGTCGTTCAACCTGAGGCGTTCCACGGCGGTGAGGTAGGCCTCCGGGTGCGGCTTCCCGTTGGTGACGGTGTCACCTGTCACCATGAACTCGAAGTAGGGCTTGGGAAGGCTCTCCACCACCACTCCGGCCAAAGGACCCTCCGACATGGTCACCAGGGCGCAGCGGATGCCCGCCAAGTGGAGTTCATCCAGCAGTTCGCGTGCCCCGGGCCGCCATGGGACTTCTTTACGGACCTGCTCGATGACTTGTGCGCTCAGCGTGTCCACGATGTCACGGGCTTCGAGCCTGACGCCCGCGGCCTGCAGAACGGCTGCCGAGTGAAGCAGGGACTGTCCCACCAATTGCATTGCCTGCTGGTGGGACCATGTGCCGCCGTGGGATTCCACCAGCGCGCGCTCCGCAGCGATCCAGTAAGGTTCCGTGTCCACGAGTGTGCCATCCATATCCCAGAGCACGGCTTTGAGGAGGGGCTGGCTGGGTAACGAATGCATGGTTTCCAGTCTACGTGGAACCTGGCGGGCGGCCGTTCGTCCGTTGCGCTGTGGGCGAATCCCTGACACGCTTCGGCGTGAAATGCCATGCATCCATGAGGGTCTTGGACGTAGGGTGAGTGGATGAACAGTGTGGACGGGACCCCCGAAGGACAGGACATCACCGCGGAGCCCGAGCGTTTCCTTAAGGAACCCGCGGACGGCCAACGTGTCACGGTAATGCTCGCCGCGTTTGAGGGCTGGAATGACGCCGGAGAGGCCGCTAGCGATGCCCTGCACTACTTGAACAAGCTCTGGGATGGCAAGAAGGTTGCCACTGTGGATGCCGAGGAGTACTACGACTTCCAGTTCACGCGGCCCACCGTGCGTCGCACGTCCTCAGGTGCCCGGAAGGTGAAATGGCCGTCGACCCGGATTTACAAGGCTGAAGTTCCGGACAGCAACGTTGACGTGGTCCTCGTGCTCGGTACCGAACCTTCCTACCGCTGGCGCGCCTACACCACCGAATTACTGGTCCATGCCGAAGCGCTCAAGGTGGACTCCGTGATTTTGGTGGGCGCGCTGCTGGCCGACGTGCCCCACAGCCGTCCAATTCCGGTTAGCACCACCACCGAGGACAGTTCCCTGCGGGAGCGCCTCAACCTGGAGGCTTCCCAGTACGAGGGGCCAGTGGGCATAGTGGGCGTGCTCGCAGAGTTCGCAATGCTGGCAGGGCTGCCCACGGTCTCCCTGTGGGCAGCAGTTCCGCATTACGTCGCCCAGCCGCCCTCCCCCAAGGCACAGCTCGCGATCCTGCACAGGATCGAGGATCTGCTGCAGGTTCCTTTGGACAGCCAGGCGTTGGCTGAAGAATCGGAGGCTTGGGAGCGTGGAGTGGACGAGCTCGCCACGGAGGACCCTGAAATTGCTGCCTATGTGCGGCAACTGGAAGAAGCGAAGGACACCGCCGATCTTCCGGAGGCGTCCGGTGAGTCAATCGCCCGCGAGTTTGAGCGGTACCTGAAGCGACGCGGTAAAGAGCGCCCCTAAGGGATCAGTACCGGCAAAAACCAACAACGGCCCTGACATCTTGTCAGGGCCGTTGTTTGTTTTCTTGGGTAGCTTAGAGCTCAACGCCGAGCAAAGCATCAATGGCGTCGGTAACAAGGGCGGTATCCTGCTCCGACTTCTCAGCGGCAGTGCGAATCGCTTCCTTCGCCCAAGAGTCGACGGCGGCGATTGCGCCAGGAGCGTTGAGGTCGTTTGCAAGTTCATCGCGCATGGCAGATATCAGTCCTGCAGCGGATCCGGCCGGCGCGCAGTCCAAGGCAGCACGCCACTGTATGAGCCGGTCCTTGGCTTCGGCGAACTCCGCATCGGTCCAGGACCAGTCCGAGCGGTAGTGGTGGGCAAGGATGGCAAGGCGGATGGCCGCCGGCTCCTCCCCTGCAGCGCGCAGCTTTGAGACAAGTACCAGGTTGCCCTTGGACTTGCTCATCTTCTCGCCGTCCAAACCCACCATGCCGGCGTGTGAATAGTGACGCGCCAGCGGAACGCCGGACAAAGAGTAGGCATGGCCGGCGCCCATCTCATGGTGCGGGAAGACCAGATCAGAGCCGCCGCCCTGAACAGTGAAGGGGGCGGGAAGGTACTTTTGCGCGATCACCGTACATTCGATGTGCCAACCCGGCCGGCCATCGCCCAAGGTAGCTCCGGGCCAGCTCGGTTCGCCGTCCCGTGCAACGCGCCAGAGCAAGGGATCAAGGGCGTGGCGCTTACCCGCCCTGGCGGGGTCGCCACCGCGCTCTGCGAACAGCTCCAGCATTTCCTTTTCGCCGAGGCCGGAGACATCGCCCAGTGTCCAGGCGTCTGTGGCGTCGGAGCGCTTGCCCGCCGTCTCGACGTCGTAGTAGACATCGCCGTCGGGCTCTCCTTCAGAACCGGCGACGCGATAAGCAACGCCGTCGGCAATAAGCTGCTCGATGGCGGGCACGATGTCCGGGATCGCCTCGACTGCGCCGATGTAGTGGTTCGGCGCGAGGACATTCAGGGCGTCCATGTCTGTCTGGAAAAGGTCGATCTGGCTCTGGGCCAAGTCACGCCAGTCCACGCCTGTTGCCGTGGCGCGCTCCAGGAGCGGATCATCGATGTCCGTGACGTTCTGGACGTAGGACACCCGGACGCCGGCATCGCGCCAGGCACGGTTCAGGAGGTCGAATGCCACATAACTGGCCGCGTGTCCCATGTGGGTAGCGTCATACGGCGTGATGCCACAGACATACATTGACTGTTCCGGCTGTCTCTCGACGTCCACCACTCGGCCGAGGGCTGTGTCGTACAGCCGTAGTTGCGGCATGCTGCCGGGCAGCTCAGGAACAGGGCGGGAGGTCCACGATTTCACGACTCAACCTTAGTGCTAGGCACTGATGACATTGAAACCGAGCAGGACATACAAAGCCAGGCCCAGGAGGATGCGGTACCAAACGAAGAGCCTGTAACTGCGGGTGGAGACAAACTTCAGGAACCAGCCAATGATGATGTAACCCACCACGAAAGCGATCACCGTGGCCAAGGCAGTCTCCGGGAGACCGTAGGGGCCAGCAAGGCCCTCGTTCGTCACCGTCTTATAAAGCTGGTAAAGGCCGCTGCCGAACACCGCGGGTATGGCCAGGAGGAAGGAGTACCGGGCAGCTGCTTCACGGGTGTAACCCATGAGGAGGCCGGCTGTGATGGTGCCGCCGGAGCGGGAAACGCCCGGGATCAACGCCATGGCTTGCGCGAAGCCGTAGAGGATGCCGTGCTTATAGCTCAGTTGCGTGAGATCCCTCTCTTGCCGGCCGATGGCATCGGCGACAGCGAGAATCATGCCGAAGACGATCAGCATGGTGGCAACGATCCACATACTGCGTAACACTGACTCAATCTGGTCCTGGAACAGCAGGCCCAGGATGATGATGGGCAAGCTGCCCAGGATGACCAGCCAACCCATGCGGGCATCCGGATTGTTGCGCTCGACTTTGCCCGTGAGGGAGCCGAACCAAGCCCCGACGATCCGGACGATGTCCCGCCAGAAGTAGACGATTACAGCGGTTTCAGTTCCCAGCTGCGTAATGGCCGTGAAGGCTGCACCCGGATCTGCGGCATTCGGAAGGAACGAGCCGACAATGCGCAGGTGTGCGCTCGAGGAAATCGGGAGGAATTCGGTGAGGCCCTGCACCAGGCCCAGCAAGGCTGCTTCTATCCAGTTCACGTGAATAGACCCTACGTCATGAAGTCCGCAAACTCCCCGTAAGCTAACTGCTATGCAGCAGCGTTATGTCGGAAACAGCGGGTTCCGCGTGTCCTCTTTATCCCTTGGCACCATGTCCTGGGCCCAGGAAACCGACGAGCAGGACGCGGCTGAACTGCTCCATGAATTCGTTGCCGCTGGCGGCACTGTTGTAGACACGGCAGCGTCCTACGCACAAGGGCGGGCAGAAGCCTTGTTGGGATCCATGCTGGGCGACGTCGTGGCCCGTTCCGAAATTGTGATTTCCACTAAAGCCGGCGTGTCGTCCTCGGATTCCAGGCGCAGCGTCAACGCTTCCCGCGGCGCAATGCTTTCCGCACTTGATGCCAGCCTCGCCAGGCTTGGCACCGACTACATTGACATTTGGTTCGCCCACGAGTGGGATCCGAATGTTCCCTTGGACGAGACTCTTTCGGCTTTGGAACTTGCCCAGCGGAGCGGACGTGCCCGCTATGTGGGTATCTCCAATTACAACGGTTGGCAGACGGCCAAGGCAGCGGCCGTGGCCGGCTTCACCCTCGTGGCCAACCAGTCCGAATACTCCCTCGTCCACCGTAAAGCCGAGGAAGAACTCATCCCTGCGGTGGAAGACGCGGGCCTGGGGCTGATGGCATGGGCGCCTCTGGGCCGTGGAGTACTCAGCGGCAAATACCGTGGCCAGATTCCTGCCGATTCCCGTGCCGCACAGAGTCGGTTGGCCGGTTATGTCGAGGCGTATCTCGAGTCGCGGCCATCCCGTGTGGTGGAGGCCGTGGCCATGGCCGCCCGCGGACTTGGCCGGACACCGATGGACGTGTCCCTCAGCTGGTTGCTCTCCCGGCCTGGCGTTGCCACAGCAATCGTCGGCCCCAGGAACGCCGTTCAGCTGAAGGAAGTACTGGACGCCCAATTGACGGCGCTGCCGGCTGAAATTTCGCGCGCTCTCGAGGACGTTTCAGCAGCGTGATTTCGGCCTATTGGCGGTCCAGAATGTCCAAAAGGTAACTGCCGTAGCCGCTCTTGGCGAGCTTGGCAGCCTGCTGGCGGAGCTCGTCATCCGTCAGGTAGCCCATCCGCCAAGCCACCTCCTCCGGAGCGCCAATCTTCAATCCCTGTCGGTTTTCCGTGGTTCGGACATAGTTCGAGGCGTCATTCAGGTCGCTGAAGGTACCGGTGTCCAGCCAAGCGGTTCCCCGCGGAAATTTCTGCACATGCAACCGGCCAAGCTCCATATATTTCCTGTTGATATCTGTGATCTCCAGTTCCCCCCGCGGAGACGGTTGCAGCTCCTTGGCCATGGCAACCACGTTGTTGTCATAAAAGTAAAGTCCAGGAACGGCATAATTGCTTTTGGGTGCTGCGGGCTTTTCTTCGATGGAAACGGCCATGCCTTGGTCGTCGAACTCCACCACACCGTAGGCGGACGGGTCCTTGACCCAGTACCCGAAGATGGCTCCACCGTCCACATCGGCATAATGTCGGAGCTGGTTGCCCATGCCGGGGCCGTTGAAAATGTTGTCGCCCAGGATCAGCGCCACTTTGCCGCTACCGATATGCTGCTCCCCCAGAATGAATGCCTGGGCAAGCCCGTCCGGGGTCGGCTGCCGGGCATAGTCCAAATTAATGCCGAATTGGGAACCATTGCCCAACAGGTTTTCGAATTGAGGGCCATCCGTTGGTGTCGTGACGATAAGGATGTCGCGGATGCCGGCAAGCATCAAGGTGCACAGTGGGTAGTAGATCATTGGCTTGTCGAAGACGGGTACCAATTGCTTGCTTATTCCGAGCGTAATGGGATGGAGCCGGGATCCTGTTCCGCCGGCCAGAATAATTCCGCGCATCTAACTGTCCTCTCCCGCTGCACATCGCCGTATTCGACGGTTACGCTATGGCCATGCAGAGAATCCTTGTCACCGGCGGGGCCGGATTCATCGGATGCAATTTCGTTCACTTCATCATGGAGCACACCCGTCTCCATGTCACTGTCCTGGACAAACTGACTTATGCGGGCAGCATTGAATCGCTGTCGGGACTACCCACAGACCGTTTTGAATTTTTCGAGGGTGACATTTGCGATGCTGCCGTGGTGGACGTATTGACATCCTCGGTGGATGCGGTTGTCCACTTTGCTGCCGAGTCGCACAACGACAACTCGCTGGAGGAGCCCCGGCCTTTCCTGGACACTAACCTGCTCGGTACATTCACCCTCATCGAAGCGGCGCGAAAGCACGGTACCCGGTTCCATCACATCTCCACGGACGAGGTGTACGGAGATCTGGCCTTGGACGATCCTCAGCGGTTCACGGAAGACTCCACATACCGTCCCACAAGTCCGTATTCGGCAACGAAAGCGGGCTCGGACATGTTGGTGCGCGCCTGGGTTCGCTCGTTCGGCCTCAAGGCCACCATCAGTAATTGTTCCAACAACTACGGTCCTTACCAGCATGTGGAGAAGTTCATTCCACGGCAGATCACCAACATCCTTGACGGTTTCCGGCCCCGCCTCTACGGCAACGGGCGGAACGTCCGGGACTGGATCCACGTTGAGGACCACTCGTCCGCAATCCTGGCGATATTGGAAGGTGGCCGCTTGGGCGAAACCTACTTAATCGGCGCCGACGGCGAACGTTCCAACCGCGAGGTAGTGGAGATGTTGCTTGAACTCGTGGGGCAGCCCCGCGATGCTTATGACCTGGTGACCGACCGGCCCGGTCACGATCTCCGTTACGCCATCGATTCAAGCAAAATTCGACGCGAGCTCGGTTGGTCGCCCCGTTATTCGGACTTCGACGCCGGGCTGGCTGACACAGTGCAGTGGTATAGGGACAACGAACACTGGTGGCGGCCGCAGAAGGCATCCACGGAGTCCAAATACGCTGGACAGGGGCACTAAGGCGTGGATCCGGGACGGCAGCTACGTTCGAGGACCACGCCCATCCCTGGCCTGCTGCTGTTTGAGCTGCCTGTTCACGGGGATGACAGGGGGTGGTTCAAAGAGAACTGGCACAGGACCAAGATGCTGGATGCCGGGCTGCCTGACTTCGGTCCGGTGCAGAACAACATTTCCTTCAACGCAGCGCGCGGTACGGTTCGGGGCATTCATGCTGAACCCTGGGACAAGTTCGTTTCCTTGGCCTCCGGTCGGATCTTCGGCGCGTGGGTTGACCTTCGTGACGGCCCGACTTTCGGGACACTGTTTACCGCAGAGCTGACTCCTCAGGACGCCGTTTTTGTTCCCCGTGGCGTGGGCAACGCCTTCCAAACGCTGGATGACGACACGGCGTACACGTACCTGGTTAACGATCACTGGAGCGCGGAGGCACAGAAGGAGTACACGTTCCTCAACCTTGCCGATGAGGAAGTAGCCGTGCGGTGGCCAATCCCCTTGGAGAAGTCCATTGTGTCTGCACAGGACAGGAAGCATCCGCGGTTGGGTGACGTTGTTCCCATGCAGGGGCGGCGGACGCTGGTCCTTGGAGCGGACGGCCAGTTGGGTACAGCCCTCCGGCATGCTTTCTCGGGCGACGCCACGGCGGAGTTCGCCAGTCGGGCGCAGTTCGACATCACCGTAGAGGACTCCTATGAGGCACTCAACTGGCGCAATTACTCCACGATCATCAACGCAGCCGCTTTCACCGCCGTCGATGCCGCCGAGACTCCGGAAGGCCGCGCAGCTGCCTGGAGCATCAACTCCGCTGCCGTTTCCCGCTTGGCGCGGACCGCCGTCGAGCATTCACTCACGCTGGTCCATGTATCCAGCGACTACGTTTTCGGTGGCACAACAGAGGTGCATCACGAAGATGAGGTTCCCACTCCCCTGAGTGTCTATGGCCAAAGCAAGGCCGCCGGTGATCTTGCTGTGAGCACACTACCGAGGCACTACATCGTGAGGACAAGCTGGGTGGTGGGCGACGGAAAGAACTTTGTTAGAACCATGGCTTCGTTGGCCGTCAAGGGGGCCTCGCCATTGGTGGTGGATGACCAACGGGGACGGTTGAGCTTCGCAGCTGACATCGCGGAGGGCATTCATTACCTGCTTCGAAGCAAGGCGCCCTACGGGACGTACAACCTCAGCAACAGCGGTGAAGCCAAGTCCTGGTATGAGGTGGCCCGCGACATCTACGGCTTGCAGGGCGTCGATCCAGATCTTGTGCAACCCATCAGTACATCGGACTACGCGAAGCCCAACACTGCACCGAGGCCAGCAAGCAGCGTCCTGGACCTGAGCAGAATCCGCGCTACCGGATTTGATCCGCCCGATGCGAGGGAGCGTCTGGCTGAGTACCTCAGTGGCTTGCAGCTCTAGCGGAGACCGGTCAAACGTCCTAAAGTAGGCCTACGGCAGTCTCTTGCAGGAGGCCGGGAGACAACTCAAATGAACATGTTGACATGGCGGCACAGGTCCGTCACCGACGATCCAGGCAGTGCAGCAGCCTCGGATCGTCGGCCACATGGTGATGCCTTGAGTTGGAGCCGAGAATGCTGCTACCGAAAATCATGCCCACCGGAGATCTCCTCCACCGGGTAGTCCCATACCTTTACCCGCGGCGCGGTGTCGCTGCCGTCAATCTCCATCCTGAACCGCACGCACGTGTGGTTGAAACCGGAATGCGCGCTTCCGACTCGCCTTGGGTGAGTCTTGGCGGGGTTCCGGTAAGGCTCATGGAAGCCGCCGGCGCGCTTGGGGAGATTTTGGACCGTGCAAGCTGCCTCGAAGCGCCTCCCCTGGGTGTTTGTTCTGCAAATTTGGACCACATCCGGCATTTTGGAGCGGGAAGCCGTTGGATTGGTACTTTGGACCCACCCGGTCCTGTTGAATGGTTAACCTTGATCGATGGCGCACCCTTGGCCACGGAGGCCCGGCGCCTGACTTCGCGGATGTGGCCCCGCCTTGCGGGCAGCGACCTCATTCATCCCCTGTTGGATGGAGCAACTTCACGGGGATTGCGCGTTGGTTTCCTGGGAGGTTCAGAAGAGACCCAGGAACTGATCGCGGGAAAGTTCGCAGCGGAGCGGCCTGATTTGAGGGTGGTGGGGTGGTGGGCTCCCACCAGGTCCGTGCTGGGTGATGCGGCCGCATCCTGCAAGCTCGCCGATGAGATACGGCAGGCGGCCCCCGATGTCTTGGTGGTTGGTTTGGGAAAACCCCGCCAGGAACTGTGGATTGCCGAGTACGGCCACCTGACCGGCGCCAAAGTCCTGCTCGCATTCGGTGCCGTGGTGGACTTCCTGGCCGGGCATGTCCGGCGGGCTCCCTTATGGGCCAGCTCGCATGGACTCGAATGGGCATGGCGCCTCATGCTGGAGCCGCGCCGCCTGGCTCGCCGTTACCTGGTGGAGGGGCCGGAGGCCTACGCGAAATTACGTACGGCGAGCAGCCGTGACACGGCCGCGGGTGGTGCGGTGGAAAGCTCTGCAGCCATCGGGATCGACGTCGTCCCTGAGCCCGAGCCCAGCCGGGCTCAGGGATCGTTCTTACCGGCAACGGACTGGGCCGACGTCGCCGTCGTTGTTGTCACTTACAACAACGCCGACGACGTCGGGCCACTGGTCGCCAGCCTACGGAAAGAAGCGGCGGATGTTCGGATCAAAGTGGTGGTGGCCGACAACTCTCCCGATGAAAGCACCTTTCTTGAACTGTCCCACCACCCCGATGTCACGGCGGTTCGAACGGGAGGGAACCTCGGCTATGCCGGCGGGATCAATGCAGCGTTGTCTGTGGCCGGAGAGGCAGGAAGCTATCTCATCCTTAACCCGGACCTGCGCGTGGAACCCGGTGCGTTGGCCGCCATGCTCAAGCGCATGAACACGCAGGGGGCCGGCATGGTGGTACCGGTCCTGTTGGACAATGACGCAAGCATCTACCCTTCCTTGCGCCGTGAGCCGGGCGTTCTGCGAGCGCTGGGTGACGCGGCGCTGGGCAGCCATGTGAAGGCCAGGCCGGGTTGGTTGTCGGAGATGGACTTTGATCCGGAAAGTTACCTGCATGGGCATCGGGTTGATTGGGCGACGGGTGCTGCTCTGCTGATTAGTGCTGATGCAGCGAAGGTGGTGGGTGCATGGGACGAGCAGTTCTTTCTGTATTCGGAAGAAACCGATTATTGCCATCGTGTCAGGGATGCGGGTTTTTCCATCTGGTTTGAGCCGGCGGCCCGGATGTGGCATGAGCGTGGGGGCTCGGGGGCGTCGCCGGAGTTGACTGCTTTGATGTCGGTCAACCGGGTGCGCTACGCGGCCAAATATCTTGGGCGTGGCCGGGCCATGGCTTTTAGGGGTGCTGTGCTTGCCGCAGAGGTTGCCCGATTCAATAAGCCCGGGCATCGGGATGCGGCGTTGGCGGTCCTGAGTCAACGGCGTTGGGCGGCGCTCCCCCACGCTACGCGTACCTCGACTGTAACCTTGCGATGACCGGGTCCTTTCCCTCCGGTGCTGTCATCATTCCGGCGCATAACGAGGCCGGGGTGATCAGCAGGACGCTGGAGGCGTTGAGGGAGGTCATCGAGTGGGGCACGGTTGATGTGGTGGTGGCCTGTAACGGGTGCAGGGACGCTACTGCAGCGATTGCGTCCCGGTGCAAAGGTGTTCATGTGGTTCACGTGCGCGAGGCGTCCAAGACTGCGGCGTTGAACGCTGCCGACGAGGCCACGGAGCGTTGGCCACGGCTTTACCTGGATGCTGATATTGAGGTTAGCGCCCCTGCGCTTCGTGCGGTCTTTGTTGCCTTGGAGGACAACAGCTTGCTGGCCGCCCGTCCTGCTTTTCGATATGACACCGAGGGCGCGTCCGTGTTGGTCAGGGCTTATTACCGTGCCCGTTCCCGCATACCGGGTAATGCTCAGGGGCTTTGGGGTGCAGGCGCGTATGCCCTGAGCTTTTCAGGGCACGAGAGGCTGGGCAGGTTCCCTGCCTTTACCGGTGATGACTACTATGTGGACCGGTTGTTTTCCGACGAGGAGAAGGCTGTACTGCCTACGGAGCCGGTGGTTGTCCGGACGCCGCGGACGTGCTCGGCTCTGTTGGCTGTCCTCAGGCGTACGTATCGGGGGAACGCGGAACAAGATCGGGTATCCGGCGGTGCTTCCGGTGCGCGGACTATACGGGAGTTGCTGGCATCTGTCCGGGGGCCGCTGAGTTTGTTCGATGCCGCCGTCTATGTCGCGTTCGCCGGTGCGGGCCGTCGTCGTCCGCTGTCAGCACGCAAGTCGGTGGCCGTTTGGGAGCGGGACGACAGCAGCCGTTAGTCAGTAGCCGCAGCTGCCGCCGCCTTCGATGCTGTACAGGTGGATTGCGTTGCCGTCGGCGAAGGCGTCTGTGAAGGTTCCGTTGACTATGGGGATGGTGCGGTTTTCATCGATGACGACGGCGGTGCTGCCGCCGCAGTTCACTGTGAAGGTTGCGGTTCCACCGGTGCCCTTGTTTGCTCCCGCGAAGACGTAGACCTTGCCGTTGTGGAGTTTGGTGGCGAGGTCCACTGGTCCGGTGGCTCTGGTGGCGCCGTCGAGGAAGGGGGCGTTAAGGACGGGGGCGAGGTTTTGGATTTGCTGGTTGACGGCGGTAACTGTGGGCCGTGCTTCGCCTGGGCAATCACGCAACACATGTTGGGTCACGCAGTCTCCGCCGAAACTATGGTTGAAGTAGATGATCCCGCGGGCACCGTGGATGAGGCTGTTCCAGACCGCTGCGCGAATTTCCGGTCCGCTGATTGTGCTCGCCCGTGGCGAGTCCTCAAAGGGGTGACCTACTTCCACAAAAGCCCAGACTGGTGCGTTGCCTTCCGTGAGTTTACGGATGCGCTCAACTGTCCACCCATAGTTGGCTGCCAATCGGCATTCGGAGTCTGTCAGGTCCCTTGCGTAGCCGGTGATTGCCCCGCCCTCTGTTTGGGCGCAGATGTTGGGATCTGTGAACCAGTAGTTGTCGGCTGATACAAGGTCCTGGGTTCCGTTGATGAAAGCCCGGGATTGTTCATCGGACAGCCAGAATGTTACCCCTTTGCCATAGTTCGCGTAGGTCATGATTCCCGGTGGTGCGGAGGTGCGTAACTGCTTTTGGACTGTGTAGCCGCATTTGGACTCTTCAGGCGAGCATATAGGGCCTTCGCCCGGGAACTTGCCGGTCCATTGGGCGTCTCCTGCCCCACCCCACATGTCTACTTCGTCGCCCAGGGCATAGCCGGATGCCTGGGCTGCAGCGAACGTGGGAATCGCGTACATCCCCGAAGCCCTGACGAGGTCGAGGTCGGAATCCGGGGTCAGGACCACGTACGTGTTTAGTCCCGCGGCGTGATCCTTCGCGACGTAGTCCTTTTCCAAGGCACTTTCGAACCAAACGCCGACAGGAAAGAAGTGGGGTTCGATGGGTAAACCGTTTGTGAATCGAGAATAGAAGTCGAGGCCGCCGTCGACGTCGCGGAGTTCTATTCCAGGCGGGTGCGTCGTTGTGCTTCGCGGCGTTTGGATACTGGGTTCTGGTTCGGCAACGGGGCGTGGGGCTTGTGCGACACCCAGGACCGCTGTTACGGCCAAGAGACAGAACAAGGCAAGAGCGCCTAACATTGCGGTTGTTTTCCGCTTCATGGCTACCGCTTTCCTGGCTTGCCTTCGACACGGTACGTCGGTCCGGCATCGACGTCATCGGTTTGTCGTGCCAGGCGCCATAGCGCACCAGCGATTCCAAGCATGAAGAAGAAGAGGCTGGCTGCCATGGCGAACGACAATCCGTCAAAGAACGCGAAGGTCACGGCGATCGCGGTTATCGAGGCCAAAGCGGCCTGACTGACCTGGCGCATTTGGTCATCGGATGCCAACTTACGGGCCCGCCAAGAGCAGATAATGGCGCAAAGTATCAACGCTACGAATGCCGCCAATCCGACGAATCCCAGTTCCACCAGGATCCCGAGGAATTGATTGTCCACTATGACATAGTCCGGAAGGAACGTTCCGAACCCGCGCCCAACTACGGGGTTGTTGGCCAGCATCCCAAAAGCGGTCGTGTATGCACTGGTCCTCGAACTGATGCTGGGGTCTGCTGTCCCCACGGTGAAAAGCCCCCGGAGCGTCCCAAGCATCCCGGGAGTCAACAGGTACATTCCTGCGGCCAGCACGAGGCCGAGCAGCAGTGCACCACGCCGAACCTTCTTGGGCCAGGACGGCACCAAGGCAAGCAGAGCGACGCCGAAGGCCATCAATGCCGAGCGGGAGACCGATAGGACGGCGGCCGAAGAGATGGCCGCCACGGGCAGCCATCGCAGGAGCCAGCCTCTGGCCCGGTCAGTAACGGCGAGCGCGATGGCGATGGGGAGTGAAGCGGCTAGCACCACTCCGTACTCCAATGGGTGGCTGGCCATTCCGGCGGCACGAATGAACCCTCCCCTGGACTGCACGCCCGTCAGTTCTGAGGCGGCGCTGAAGCCGGGAATGCTGATCCAGTCCACAAGGGATGATCCTGTGGCAAATTGCATCAATCCCAAGACAGCCGTCGCCGTCCCTAGAACGACAAAGCTTCGCAGCACTTTGATCAGAGTTTGGCGGCTGGCCAGTCCGTCATTGATGAGCAGGAAGATTCCGGCCCAGCTGGCCAGCCTGATGAGCCCGCTGTCTGCGGGGCTGGCCTCCGAATCGGGGACGCCGTGCAGCATTGCCAACGAATAGCTGGTCAGGGCGGCGGCCAGGAAAACCACCATGGCAATTCGGACAGCTTGGGAGCCTGTGCGCGTTGGCGTAGTGCGTTGCAACTGATACAGCAGCCACCAGGCGAAGGCCAAGAGGCCGCAGATTGTGCTTGGTCGTCCAACGGAGCCTAAAGCAGTTATCGTCAGATTTGAGGGAATAAGGCACGTAGCGAACAAGTAAACGATGACAAACCATGAAACGTCTTTGCGCTCCGGCGCGTCCAGAGCACTGGCTCTGCCTGGGGCGGTGGTGCTTTCATAGGAGGGATGCATTGAGGGTCCCCTCCACTTGGTTGTTGCGGTTTAGCTTGCGGCGCACCAGGACGCGATCAGCGTAGAGGGTTGCTACTGAAGTGAGGGCCAAGGACAGGCCAGCCCACACCACGGATCCCTTCATGCGGGTCACCGGGGTGCCGCCGCCGAAGATGACTTCTGCTTCTGATGGGGTGGTCTGCGTGGAAATACGGTCCGCTTTTACGGTTGCTTCGTTCTGCAATTGGATCGTGGCGTCGTTTATTCGGTCGAGTACGTCGGCGAGGACCTGGTTCACTCTTTCGGCGCTGGTATCCACTACCTGTATCTTGAGCACCGGTTGGCTGAATGTCTTGTTCCATTGACCGCCGTTGGCGGGTAACGTCACCGAGAACCCCTTTTGAACGCCAGCACCGTAGAGGGTTCCCCGTGTCAGGCCCAGATCTACAGACGGAGCTTCCTGATTGACGCGTCGCTTGACCATGTCGGCGAATTCCGTCAAGGTCATGGCGCTGCCACCGGAGATCCAGTAGGCCGGTTCGCGTTCAGGGGCCACGAAGGTAACGTCGGCTTCAGTCCAAAAGACGGGCTCCGATGACCGGATGGCGCCAAGGGCAGCCAGACCTAGTGCCAGTCCGAAGGCCACCATGTACCATCGGCGCAGCAGGATCCCCAGGAAAGTTGACGCAGTCATGGCTAACTTGACCCTGAGGACAGCGGCAGGACTCCATGAATCTCTTCATCCGTTTCCTTGGCGTCATGGGCTGCGCGCCTATGAGGGGGCTGCTCAGGCCGCAGGGTATCTTTCCTCGAAGCTTCCTTCCGGCGTTTCCTGGTCATCAACAAGCCATCCACCAAGACAGACAGGACCAGAGTCAGTAACACTCCCCCAGCCCCGGCAATGAGGACCAACTGTGTGCGGGCCTTCACTTCGGGTACGGCCTGCCGGTCCACGAGAAGACTCATGGTGGTGATCCTTGCCGGCACAGCGACGTCGAGGGCAGCCTGCATGTCGTTGAGGGAGCGCGGAGTCTCGTCCATCACTGCCTTCAGGACTGCCATGGTCTCTTCGGGGTTGTCTGCAGTGGCAGTTATGACCAGGATCGCACCACTGGTGCCGCGGTCGGGTTCTGCGACGTAGGTTGCGGATCCGAAGTTCGCCAGGAGCCGTTCCTTCACAGGCTGTGACGTAATTTTGCGGATCAGGATGTCAAGGGCCTCGCTCATACCGCCCAGATACAGATATGGATTTCCGGCGTCGCCAATGCTCTGGCTTGAGGGCATGAGGACCAGGCTTGCTTGGGATTTGTACTTTTCCGGCGCGCTCGTTTGGATTGACATGCACAGCAGCCCGGTAACGAGCATGCCCGCAACCACCAAGTACCACCGGCGTGCAACGCTCGCCAGAACAGTTCGCAACTGCATCATTTGCTCCCAATGTGACGGGGAGCGCGTTTACCGACCGGCTCCGTGGTTTGTTGCTCACCCAAAAGGGAAAGCAGTTTCTCTGCCCTTACGTCCCAGGTGTGCTGCTGCGCTGAGGATTGGATCCTTCGTCGCTGTTCGCACGTCAATTCCGTCTCCAAGCCTGATCGCACCAGATCAACAAAGTCCCGTGGAGTCGTGGCTATCTTCACGAAATCGGAGCTGATCCATCGCGTAGCCGGAAGGTCTGCCGCAACCACGGGCAGCCCGGAGGCGAGGTATTCGAGTGTTTTGAGGGGAAAGCTTGAACGGTTGAATTCCGAATCCGTGTAAGGGGTCAGACCTATGGCTGCCGTAGCCAGTACCCTGGCAACTTCCAGAGCGGACACCTCGCCGCGCCAATCAACATTGGGCCGGGACAAGAATTCGTCGAGGCTTCTTCGGGCGTGCTGTTCCCGTTCCGTCCTAGGACCCAGCACGATGACGGGAAGCTCCGTCCTGCCCAGCTCGCTGAGTGTGGCAAAGTCAAGACGTTCATTGAGTTGGCCCACCAATACGGCGACCGGTTGACGGACTGTTCCGTATTCGGCCGGAACAGGTGTCCTGCAACCATTTGGTACGAACTCGACCTTACGGCCGGAGAATTCAGAGAACTTCTGAGCCAGTGCGGGCGACACTGCTGTGACGACGTCGGCCACAGCGATGTTGGACATGAGGACCCGCTCCAAATGTGTGCGCGATAAGCCCATGAGCTCCGCGGAGGCAAGCCAATCGTCGGTCAGATGTAGAAGACGTGGCACGGATAGTTCCCGGGGGAAATGAACCAATGGGGATGCATTGACCACCCCTGCCAGGCCGTCCCCCACCCTCCTCGCTGCCGACCGCATGGTCCATCGGGCGATCGCCTCGGTGGAACGTCGTACTACGGGGCGGCTGAAGCCGGGTAGGGAAGGCACGCGCAACCTGCTCACCGTGGGCGCCACGGTCTCAGGCACCCCACGGAAGCTGCTTACGGTGTGGCGACGTACGTTGCCATCCCTGGCGACAGAGACTGGTTGGTCAACCCAGAGAACCCTTGCGCGGACGCTCAAAGCCTCCGCCAAAAGCCTGTCTGTGCCAGGCACACCATCCCATTGGCCACCAGAGATGTACATGATGGTGCCGTTCATGCCTTCACCGCCGCGGGTGTGTTCGAAGCGGCCGTCATGGCAACAGGACGGGCATTGAAGTCCTCCCTTGGCAGCCGGCGCAGCACGCGCTGAGCACGTCGTTTCCCTACATAGCCGCAGTACCGGCCCATGGCTGCCACTTCCGACGCCAAGGTCGCTGCCAGACCGGGGCGGGCAGCGGCAAAACCCTGGTAAAGGCGTACCTGACGTTGAGCCGCGGAGTCCAATGAGTACCTCTCCTCGACGAGCTGCCGACCAAAGCCACCCAAGTCCCGGCGAAGTTGCTCATCTTCCATGAGCGCTCGCAGGATGGCGAGCAAAGCTGTTTGTCCTTCACCGCCTGTACCCGGACCGGATCCGTACCATCCTTGCCACAGGAAGGTAGGTAGGGAATCGGGGGTGAGAAGTTCCCAGAACCCGCGCTCACCTTGGACCACAAGGGGCTTTCCGAAGGAGAGCCCGCGCAACGCTGAACCGCCCATCCCCAGCACCACATCAGCGGCAGCATAGACTGGCCGCGGGTCCGCGAGTTCACCCGTGAGGGTCACCGTCTCCCGCCCGGTGGCTGCGTTGATAAGCGCAGCCCGGCTAGCGACTGCATCCAAGGCCGGACCTGTTCCCGTAATGATCAGCGTCACCGGATGTTCAAGGGACAACAGGCGGACGGCGTCCATGGCGCTCAGAAGGCCCTCAAGTTTCAGTTCCTGCGCCAGGCGTGAAACACAGACAACGGTGAGGGAACGGTCACTCAGTGCAAACTTGCGCCTAAATGCGTCCAAGCCCGTCGTCGCGGAAACCTGGTTGGCGTGCGTATCCACCGGCGGCTCCATGACGTGCACTTCTCCCCTGCCCCGGGAAGACTCCCATTGATGGATCTGCTCAGTACCCACCATGAGCGGCATGGACTTTGGAATGAACGGAGCGACAGCCATGGACATGACGGTGGCGACCGCGGTGGTGCCACCGACCACTTTGGAAGCAGCCAGGCACTCCAAGGCCGGTGGCCACTCGTATCCGTGAAGAACATCCACACCGCGCTCGCGGACAGTGCGTACCAGGGCGCTGATGACATTTGGCGAAGGACGCTTTCCTGGAAGTGGTGCAGGAACGTACTCCAATCCCAACTTAACAGCCGTTTGCGCCAGCGGACCCGGTTGCCCAAAGAGCAGAACGTCGTGCCCCAGTCGCTGTACGGCTGCGCCCAATTCAATTGCATTCAGCTGGCTGCCGCCCAGGCGGAGGTCGTGTGGATAAACGAGGATCTTCATGTCCAGGCCTCCTCAGGGGCACGGCCACGGCCCCAACGCCGGACATCGGCAATGTCCCGCCTCCCGAAAGCAAGAGTGAGGCCCATCGCCAGGACGCCCACACCAGCAGACAAGAGAACGGCCTCCATCGGTGACCGCACAGATTGGCTCAGGAGCGCGCAACCAACGCCGGCAGCAACAGCAACCATGAAGGGCCGGACGAGTCGAACGGCCAACGCCCGCAGTGAAACGTTCGCCCGCTTCAAGGTTCTGAGGTACATCGGTGACGTCACCACAACGGCAACGGCCACCGGCGCTGCAGCCAGTCCGGACATCCCGCCATAAATCGCCCCAACAATCAGGGCGGGGACCAAAGCTGCGAGCGCCATCAGTTGGACCGTGAAAATCGGACCGGACAAACCGAGAATGACCAGGTAGTCGTAGAACAGCTCGTGGAGGACCCGCACTGCGGTCAGCGGAGCCAACCAAAAAAGGGCGAGGCCGGCCGGAGCCCAGGCGTCGCCATAAACCAGCATGACCAGTGGGACGGCACATCCCATCATTACCGCGCAGACCGGCAAAAGAACCGCCGCCAGCGCCCCCGTCAGGGACAACAGGGCCGACTGCATATCCCCCGGCCTGTCCTGCAACCTGGCAAAGGTTGCCGGTGCCACGCTCCGAAGGGGCGGGGACAACAAACTGGAAGGCCAGCCAGCCATGTTGAACGCCATGACATACAGGCCCAACGCGACTGGCCCCAGCATCTTGCCCGCAACGAGTTGATCAACGTAGCCAACGGCAAAAACCACCGTGCTGGCACCGGCAAGTGGCAGCCCGAACGCCAGCAATTGCCTGGCAAGTTTCGGCGAGAATCCGAAGCGATAGGGCAAAGGCGAATAGATCAGGAACAGGACGCCGGCTACCAGGCTGGCCAAGACCCGCCCAACGGCAAGGCTCATGGCGCCCATCCCGGCGATCACCATGATCAGTGAGGCACCTGCCCCCAGCCATACATTGACTTGGTCAATGACCATGCGCTGGCCCTGACGGAAATTCCGTTGAAGCAGGGCTGCAGGGGTGGCTACCAAGCCGTTCAGCACGATGCAGACCGCCATCACCCGGACCACATCCGTGGCTGCTTCATTTCCCATAGCGGCCGTGAAGTATGGGGCCGCTGCATAGGACACGCCGTACAGCAGGACGCTGCATGTTGCCGAAATAGTGGTGACGGTTGCCGCTATGGCCTTTGGGTCACCCGGCCAGCGAACGATCGCGAGGCTGACTCCCAACTCGTTGAAGCTCAAGACCGCAACCAAAGCTACAAACGCTACGGCGTAGGTTCCGAATTCTTCGGGTCCCAGCAGACGTGCAAGGGCGATGCCGATTCCGATCGTGCCCAGCTTCGTGATGAAAGCGTTGACCACGCTGATCACGAATGCCCTGGTGGGCGTTGGTGTCCGCCGGGGAGTCACCGGGTTCCGAAGTGTCACAGGACGCCCTCCAGCTCCGGGGTATTTCCCCGCCGGATCACCCTTGCCGGCACGCCGGCCCACGTTTCGTCTTCGGGAACATCGGCCAGGACAGCGGCGCCCATGCCGATCATCGCTTTCGCGCCGATGGTCAGGCGCTCGCGGACACTGGCATTCATGCCGATGTAGGCGGCCCGGCCAACGTGGACGTTGCCGCCCAGGGACACCCCGGAGGCCAAGGTGGCGTAATCGCCGATGACGTCGTCATGTGTGAACGTGACCCCTGGCATTGCGACCACGTGTTCGCCGATGGTCACCGAAGCTGTCATGCTCACGTGGGCGAGGAGGATACTTCCCCGGCCAATCATGCAGCCCTCTGGAACGCGCACGGAAGGATCGATCGCTGTAGCGTAGCGGTCTTCGGCCAGCCCCAAGGCGCGGAGCCGCATCACCACGCTTTCGCGGCCGCTGCCGGATCCAATGCAGATCAGCAGCAGGGCGTGGGGGTAGTTCATAGCTTCCCGGACGGGACCGAGGACATGTGCCCCGTCCACCACGCGGCCCAGTTTGTCTTCGTCGTCGTCGAGGATCCCAATGACGTCGAAAGGCCCGCTGCTGCGGACCATGGCAAGGACCTCCCGGGCGAGGCCGCTTGCCGCGATGAGGAGTAGCTCGCTCATGGCTGACCCGCGGCTCGTAATACCGAGTCGATGACGCGGACTTGGTCGCCCAGCGCCAGTTGGTGGAAGAGGGGAAGTATGAGTGTGTGATCCGTCAACCACTCCGTTGCGTCCAGCCCGGCTGTGCCTGTGTCCGTGCCTGCGTACGCAGGCTGCCGGTGCGCTGCCATGATCCCGCGGCGGGCAGAGATGCCATCCGCGGCCAACCGTGCCATGAGGGCGTCCCGGCCCAGCGGGAACGCCGGGCCGACCTCCAACCAGCATGACTGGAAGTTGCTGATGCCATACTCCGGATCGTTTACCAGGCGTAGGCCTTCCACTCCGGCGAAGGCGTTTGCGTAGGTAGCGGCCAGTTCGCGCCGTCGCTGGACAGCGGCATTAAGGCGGCCAAGTTGGACAATTCCGACGGCGGCCTGAAGGTCGGTCATGCGGTAGTTGAAACCGACCTCGAGGTACTCCTCCGCGGGGGCGAGCAGGCTGGCGTGGCGATCAGCGGCTGAAACGCTCATGGCATGTTCGCGGAGGCGCCGTGCCCTGTCGCCGTAGTCCTGACGCGGAGTGGTGATCATGCCGCCCTCACCCGTCGTGAGGATCTTGCGCGGGTGGAATGACCAAGCAGCCAACTCGGCGTTTGAACCTACGGGCTGTCCCCGGTATCTGGAGCCAATAGCACACGCGGCGTCTTCCACCACGATGATTCCCAAGGGATCACACAGCGCGCGGATAGGTTCCAGGTCAACCGGGACTCCACCTTGGTCGACGGCGATGACCGCTGTAGTAGCGGGAGTCAGGGCAGCCTTAACGGTTTCTGCAGTAACGCAGCCAGTGAGCATGTCGACGTCGGCGAAAACCGGCCGCGCACCCACGTACGTTGCGGCGTTGGCAGTAGCAATAAAGGAGAACGATGGCACCACCACGTCATCCCCGGCGGCGACGCCGGCAACGACGAGGGCTAGATGGAGCGCGGAGGTGCAGCTCGACGTTGCCACCGCGAATCCAGCATGTTGCTCGGCGGCGAAGGCGTCCTCGAATTGCCGCACCTTGGGACCCTGGGCCACCCAACCGGAAGCGATGACCTCTGCGACAGCCTGGGCTTCTTCTTCGCCGAGCCACGGCTTCATGACGTCGATGCGGCCCAACCGGGTTTCGGAGATGGTCATCGCGCACCGACTGTCGGTGCGGGGCGGCTCATAGTGCGGGCGGCAGCAATCTCCGCACGAAGCGGGCGCCACCACGAGACCAGCGAGCGCAAGCCGTCTTCCAGGCCCACGGCTGCCTCGAAGCCCAGGTCTTCGCGTGCTGCCGTGACGTCGGCAAGGCGTCGGGCAACTCCGTTGACGGCACGTTCCGGACCATGTTCCAGGTGGAGAGGTGAAGCCATGACCTTGAGCAGTGTTTGCGCCAGCTCCGCCAGACTGGTCTCCGTACCGCTGGCCACGTTATAGACGCCCTCGCGTACATTGCTGACGGCGGCAAGGACGTTGGCCCTGGCGACGTCCGCGGTGTGGATGAAGTCCATGGTTTGCTGCCCGCTGCCGAAAATCAGTGGGGGCTGGCCATCCACTATGCGCTCCATCCAACGAACCAGGACTTCGGTGTAGAGCCCGTGCACGTCCATGCGGGGTCCATAAACGTTGAAGTACCTCAGGAGGACGTAGTCCAGGCCTGACATTGCGCGAAAGCTCCTCGCCATTCCTTCGTTGAAGGACTTCGCCGCACCGTAGAAGGTGTCGTTGTTGTGGTGGTGGTGGCTTTCCTTCGTGGGAAATTCCTCGGCCATGCCATAAACGGAGGCACTTGAGGCTGATATGAGTCGGTCTATTTTGTGCGCCGCAGCAGCCTCGTAAACGTTGAACGTTCCATCCACCAATACCTCGAGGGCCAACCGTGGTTCTTCCGCGCACTGGGTGATGCGGATGGCGGCTTGATGGAAAACCAGGTCCTTGCCATGGGTGAGGTCGTGGACGAGGTCGCGGTCACGGAGGTCGCCTTCGACCAGCCGTACCCTTTCGGTGGAGAGAGCTTCGTCGAGGTTTGCGCGGCGGCCGCGGACGAGGTTGTCCAGTACGTCTACGTGCGCCGCACCGGCGTCGAGCAGTTGGTCCACCAGCGTCGAACCAATGGTGCCGGCCCCTCCGGTGACCAGGACACTGGCCCCTAGAAGCTTTTTCACCGTGCAACCTGGAGAGAGACTTCATTCCCGGCGACGATTGTTGATTGACCGTCAGTGCTGAGGCTTTGCGTGACGGCTTCGAGAACGGACAAGACGCGGAGCCCGGATTCCCCGCTGGTCCGTGGCATGGTCCGGTTGCGGATGGAGGAGGCAAGTTCGCACACCACCTGGCCAAGGGGTTCGCGTTCCTGCAATGCCGGAGACCAAGTGTCGCCCAAGCGGTAGGAGATGGCGGAGGTCCGTTTGTCAGCGGCAGATCTGGGCTGATGCTCCAGGCTGACCCCGCGGTCGTACACGCTGAGGCGCTGCTGGGGATTGAGGTCGTCCCACACCAGGGTCCTCTTTGACCCTCCGATGATCATTTGCCGGATCTTTGTGGGGCTGAGCCAATTCACGTGGATATGGACCATGGCATCGTTGGGCAGGCCGAAAGTGAGGTGTCCGACGCAGTCCCTGCCAGTTCCCAGGGGATCCGCGCCGTGAGCGGATATTTCCGTGGGATGCAAGCCACCCGGCAGGACGAAGTCCAGGATGGAAAGGTCGTGGGGCGCCAGGTCCCAGAAAACGTTGACGTCCGGTTGGACGAGTCCAAGATTGATGCGGACGGAATCCACATACAAAATGTCGCCCAGGGCACCGCTGGCTACCAGTTCCTGGATCTTGAGGACCGCTGGTGTGAAGCAGTAGGTGTGGTCTGCCATGAGGACCAATCCCCTGGCCTTCGCTTCCTCCACCATCTCCAGGCCCTTCGCACGGCTGTCAGCCAACGGCTTCTCCACCAGGACGTGTTTGCCGGCGCGCAGGGCAGTCATCACCACTCCGTGGTGGGTATGCGCCGGCGTAGCTACTGCAACGGCGTCCAGGTTGTACGTGTCAAGCAGTTCGTCCAAGGATTCGACGACGGCCACTCCGCCAACCGTCTCCGCGAGCCTTAGCCCTCGTTCGACGTCGAGGTCGCAGATGGCAACGAGATCCCAGTCAGGGCTGGCTTTGAGGTTCCGGGCAAGATTGGGGCCCCAGTATCCTGCCCCGACTACCGCAATGCGGAGCCTGGGCTGTGGGCCGTGGCCGTTGAGTTGTCCTGATGGAATCGTTCGTATGCTCATTTCCCACTCTGCTTCTGTGTTGACAGCGCGATTCGCTTGGTTTGTTGCAGTTATTGGCTAATAGGCCCCGGAAGGTTGAATCATTGCCCTGAACGTCCGCCACATGATCATCAGGTCTCCAGCTATGGACCAGTTCTCCACGTAATAGAGGTCCAGCCGTACGGCCTCGTCCCATGGAAGGTCCGACCGCCCATTGATTTGCCATAGGCCCGTGATACCGGGCTTGATGAGCAGCCGACGATGCGTATGGCGTTCGTAGCCGCTGACTTCACGGGCCAACGGCGGCCGCGGTCCCACCAGGCTCATGTTGCCCACAAGAACATTCCAGAACTGTGGCAATTCATCGAGGGAGTACTTACGCATCCAACGCCCGCACCTGGTAACCCGGGGATCGCCGCGGATCTTGAACAGGACACCGGCGCCCTCATCCTGGGTGCTAAGTTCCTCCAAGCGGGATTCGGCGTCCACCACCATGGAACGGAACTTCAGCATGTGGAAGGTAGCGCCCCTCCTGCCGACCCGTTCCTGGCGAAAAAGTACAGGCCCGGGGCTGTCCTGGTGAACTATGGCTGCCATGAGCAGCAGGATCGGTGACAGGACCAGCAATGCCGACGCCGAGACGGTAATGTCCATCAAACGCTTGAGTGTGTGCTTACCCCCGGAGTAGTGCGGGATGTCCACGTGCATCAGGGGAAGTCCCTCGACCGGGCGCCAGTGGATCCGCGGACCGGCCACGTTCGTCAGGGCCGCAGCGAGCACAAGTTCCGCGGAATTTTCCTCCAGCCGCCACCCGAGCTCCTGGATGAACTGGTTTCCACCAGGCACAGGGCCGGCCACAATCACCGCGTTGGCGCCCGTTTGCCGGACGGTGTGGGCGATCCCGTAGATCGAAGAAAGAACAGGGACACGGAGGTGGTCCACCTTCAGGACCGCACCCCGCCGGGCCCCTGGAAGGCATGCTCCGAGGATGTCGTACGCGGTGCCGGACTTTCGGTTGATCTGCTTGATGACATACCGAACGTCTTGGGGCTCACCTACAACGATCGCCCGGGAGAGGCAGCGGCCGCGGGACTTTTCGTGGCTCAGCCACCGGCGGAAGCTCCACCTGCTGCCGGTGAGCGCCACCAGGCCAAGCGGCAGGGAGACGAGTACGAATGAGCTGACAGCATCAAGCCGGAAAACCACGGCCACGATGCCCAGGAAGCCAAAGACACGAAAACTTGCCGAGAGGACGCGCTTGTATTCCTCGGGACCTACGCCCAGGACTTTCGGATCGCGGGTGCGGTAGACCTCCAACGAAGCCAACCAAACCAGTCCAAGAATCAGTGCCATCACCAGATGGCGTGTGTAGGCAGGACTCTCCGCAGCCAGGGTCAGGCCATTGGTGTTGAGAACGAAACCGGCGAAAACAGCGGCAGTAACGAGCGCCATGTCCGTCATGCGAAGACTGTTGGTCAGTGAATGCGCCCAGTCGGTCCTGCCCCGGCGGGGGAACGTGATCCGAGGGGTCCTGCGGGTGGCTGGCGGCACGAAGTCCAGGGTGACCTCGGAGCTCGGTGCCGCCAGTCCCGCCTTCTCAGTCCGTTGTGCAGCAACGGACTTGTCAATCCAGGGAGACACCGGCGGATTGACGTCGGCGATGGCAGTTTTTGCGGGAAAGACTGAACCCGCCAAGGCATGGTCCGCACCAGTGGGTGCCGCTACCTTGCCCGTACGCAAGACTGGAACTTTCACCATGTCAGCCTTCTTTGCAGACCTGCCATTGCCTACTTATCAGTGAAGCGGCGGCGGTCAGGAGGCGCACCAGTAGTCGGTACTCAAGTTTGCGCAGGTTTACCCATTGCACCTACGTGCGAGTACCTAGCCGGCGACGGCGGCACTACGTGCTTTCGTGGCGCGCAGGAGGGCAAAAGCCGCGGAAATCCGGGCTGGAACCAGCACAAAAGCTGCCGGAAGGGAGCACAAAAAACCGGCCACCCCAAGGTGGCCGGTTCATTAGGACAGTTAGTCCTCTACGATTTCCATGTCTTCGTCCAGGACGTCCTCATCTTCTTCATCTTCGTCGTCGAAGACTTGGAGCGGAGTAACCTCGGAGTACGCCTCGTACAGCGCATCTTCATAAACTTCGAAGGCATCGGCGACGGCGAAAAAAGCCGCTTCGACATTGGGGTCACCTTCGCCCCTGCGCGCTGATGCGGCGGCCAGATGTTCTTCCAGGGCGGCGGTCAGTGATTGAAGCGCGACACGCGGATCGATGCTCATGACTTCACGTTAGCCGGAAAAGGACGAAAATGGAGAGGGATGAGAGAACAATTTCCGGGCAGCTCCGTTGAGCGCCAACGAGACTACGCACGTCAGTACGAATACCTCGTACTGACGGTGGGACCTGACGATTCACTGCCGGAAGCCCGACGCCGACTCGCCGAGCATTCCGAATACGGCAAGTGGGAACTCGAGCGCAGCGTGCTCTACCTCGGAGGCGGGCGCCGCTTCTGGTTGCGCCGCAAAGTCTATTCCGTGCAGCGAACCGTCTGAACACAGCGGCATCACGCATTCAGGTTTTACCGCTGGTCCTCCAACGGACCCAACCATGCGTTCGCCACAGTGTTATGGGCGGATTCATCGTTGGAAGGATGGAAGATGCCTGCCAGGACGTCCCTGTAGAGCCGCTCCATCTCAGACCCACGGAAGTAGCTGGATCCTCCCGTGACACGGATCGCCAAGTCCACTACGTGGCGTGCGCTCTCCGTTGCCCGGGACTTTAGTCCCACAAGTTTGGGGAACCATTGGGCTCCGTGGTCCACCAGGTTGTCCACATCGCGGGCCAGGGAAGAGATTTGGGGTGCGATTCCGTCCATGGCCAGGGCAGCGTCTGCCACCTTCCAACGGATATCCGGGTCTTGGGCGTAGCTCCGGCCACCGTGTTTGGCTGAAACCCTTCGCTTGACGTTCGCTACGCCAAGGGTAAATGCGCGCTCGGCAACGCCCGTGTACACAGCGGCGAGCAACGTCTCGAAGCACGCGAAGATCGCGAAGATCAACAGGTCCTTATTGGGTCCCACGGGGAGCTTGCGGAAGATCCGTTCTGCCGGAATCACGGCTCCGTGCAGGAGGGTGGTGTTGGACGCACTGGCACGCATACCCAGGGTGTCCCAGTCGCTCAGGGTTTCGTGGCCCGGCTCGTCGCGGCGGAGAAAGCCAAAGACGAGCTCACCCTCACCGTCCCTGGCGTCGGCATCCTTGCCGAATGTTCCCAGCCGGGTCCAGCCGCGTGAGAGGCTGGTGAAGATTTTCCGGCCAGTGAACCGGTAGCTCCCGTCAGGAAGCGGCTCGGCAACCGTGCCGGAATCGAACAACATGGAATCATTGCCGGCCTCGGAAATGCCGAAAGCAAAGACCTCACCCTGCCCCACCTCCTTCAACACGAAATCCAGGGATCTGTCCCCTCGGGCCGTCAGGACCTGCGCGACGCCGGTCCACACCAAGTGCATATTCACCGCCAGCGCTGTGGCCGGGGCAGCCGTGGCGAGACGTTGCTGCAACGCAGCCACCGATTCGAGCCCGAGCCCGAAACCGCCGTCGGCCTCCGGCACGAACAGCTTCAGGTAACCGGCGGCTGCCAGGTCCTCCAGGTCCTCGTGGAAGAACTGGTTGTTCTGGTCGTAACCTGCGGCGCGGCCACGCAGCCGTTCTAGCAGTTCGTCGGGCAGAATTTCTTCGGGAGTCATGATGGTCCTTCGGGTGCTTGCCTTAGTAGTTGCCGAACCCTTTAGTAGTTGCTGAGCAGGGTGTTCAGGACCCGTGCGCCGAACTGGAGGGACTCGGCCGGCACGCGCTCATCGACGCCGTGGAACATCCCTGTGAAGTCGAGTTCGTCGGGCAGCATCAGCGGAGCGAAACCGTATCCGGTGATGCCGATCTTGCTCAACGACTTATTGTCCGTGCCCCCGGAAAGCGTATAAGGGAGGACCTTGGCGCCCGGGTCCTCGGAGTGCAGGGCATCGATCATGGAGTCCACCAGGTTTCCTGCAAAGGGCACCTCCAAGGAAACATCCTTGTTGACGTAGCTGATCTCAATGCCGTCCCCGGCGAGTTCCTTGATGGTCTCGAACACCAGTTCCTGCTGCCCCGGAAGTGTTCGGCAGTCAACGAACGCCTCGGCCGACTCGGGAATGACGTTGTGCTTGTAGCCCGAGCGCAGGAACGTGGGGTTGGAAGTGTTCTGTAGTGTGGCACCGACGAACCGGGCCACAGTACCAAGTTCCTTGAGGAGGATGTCCGGGTTGTCGGCGTCGAACTCGACTCCCGTCAGTTCGGTGACGCCGTCCAGGAACTGTCGCGTGGTTGGCGTCAATTCCACAGGCCACTTGTGTTCGCCGATCCTGGTCACAGCGGCGGCAAGCCGCGTAACGGCGTTGTCAGTATTGATCTGCGAACCGTGGCCCGCCCGGCCGTGCGCTACCAGCCGCAACCAGGACAATCCCTTCTCGGCAGTCTGCAGCAAGTAGGTCCGTTGTCCGCCAATAGTGGCGGAGAATCCGCCGACTTCCGAGATCGCCTCAGTGGCGCCGTCGAAAAGTTCACGTCGGTGCTCGACGGCGTACCTGGCACCGTAGGTGCCGCCGGCCTCCTCATCTGCGAAGAAAGCGAAGATGATGTCGCGTTTTGGCTTCCGGCCCGTCCTGGCAAAGTTACGCATGACTGAAAGAATCATGGCGTCCATGTCCTTCATGTCCACGGCGCCGCGGCCCCAGACCAGGCCATCTTTCAGTTCGCCGCTGAACGGGTCCACACTCCATTGGTCCTTGAGCGCGGGGACAACATCCAAGTGCCCATGTACTACCAGGGCGTCCGCCGAGGGGTCTTCGCCGGTCATGCGGGTTACCACGTTGGCGCGACCCGGGGCGGACTCGAAGATCTCGGCTTCAAGTCCGACTTCGGTGATCAGCCCGGCCGTGTACTCTGCTGCCGCGCGCTCCCCCGGGCCCGAGTCGTCTCCAAAGTTGGAGGAGTCGATGCGGATGAGCTCCTGGCAGATCCGGACAACTTCGTCTTCGGGGCGGATGACAGACATGGAAACTCTCCTTGCGTGGCTGGGCTGCAGGTTCCGGTGACGCGCGCTGTGGTTTTCCCAGCATTTCCGTCCCGTGTCCCCTCAGCCTACCCACCAGTGGCGGGAGACGTCCGGAAGGTGGATAAGCGCACGCACCGGGGCGACATCGGATGTTCCCGGACCAGGGCCGATTTTTCAGCCACCTGAAACCGTGTTAGAGTTTTTCTCGCTGCTTCGGAGGAAAGTGAAGCACCGCAAGGTGCAAAATGGACCATCTGAACACCACCTGCGCGGGTGGCGGAATGGCAGACGCGCTAGCTTGAGGTGCTAGTCCTCGAAAGGGGGTGGGGGTTCAAGTCCCCCTCCGCGCACAATCACAAGGCCTGAAATCCACGGATTTCGGGCCTTGTTTGTTTCTCCTGATCTACCTTGGCAGGAACAGCATGCGAGCTTAGTCACAACTGTTTCCTTACTTGTCGTTAACGAAGAAATGGCGGCAGTCACCTTCAGGTGGCTGCCGCCATTTCCCGTAGCGGCAGCTTATGCCATAGCAACAACACTTCCGGCAAAGTGCCGCCTGCCGCTGCGGGGATTCCACGCAACGTAGTCCGAGCGCTCCCAGCTTCCCGAATCCGCTTGCACCGTGGTGATGTCCAAGGCAACACGCGCTGGAAGGAACACAGGGGCTTCGAAGGCAACGTCCCAGGTAAAGGCATCCGACTTCACGGCCCCGACGTCGGCAAGTGCACGCGAGGCCAGATACATTCCGTGCGCGATTGATCCCCGCAGTCCCAAGGCTTTAGCCGAAAGGACGCTCAAGTGGATCGGATTGAAATCGCCCGACACGGTAGCGTAGCTCCTTCCGGTATCCAGTCCGAGTTGCCACAGCGCAGTGGGATCAGGCGGCGAAAAGTCGCCGGCAAATGCGCCATTCGGGCTGCCTGGCTTGTCGATACCCGGCAGGAAGACACCTTTGGCTAAGTACGTGGACACGCCGCGCCACATCAAGTCACCGCTGGAACCGGAACGGACCTCGGCCACTACATCCAGCTGGGTTCCGGCCCTGTGGCCGGCAAGGTTCTCCGCCCAGGAACGGATGTCCAGTTGCTCGGAGAACTGGATGGGTACCAGTTGTTCGATACGGTTCTTCAGATGAATCATGCCAAGAAGCGGCAGCGGAAAGTCTTCACGATTCATGACGCTCATTGATACGGGAAAAGCCAAAGCATGAACGTAGCCGGCAGGGAGGGTGTCGCTGGCGGTCTCACCCACCAAATGTTGGTAGGCGGTCAGATTTTCGACGTCGGCCCGCACCCCCCTGACCTCGTGGCTGACCGCAGGAAGCCGCTTCTTCCCGGAGGATGTTCCCAGAACCCGACGGCGGGCTGCTGCGGTAGCGGCGTTGACATACAACTTGGAGAGCGACGGAAGCTCGCCAAGGACAACCGGCTGGGGATGGTTCATGCTCCCACCAGTTGTTGCCCGCACACGCGCAGTACCTCACCGGAGATTCCACCGGCAGCATCGCTGGAAAGGAACGCGATGGCCTCTGCCACATCCTGGGGCTGGCCGCCCTGCTTGAGGGAGTTGAGCCTGCGAGCCGCCTCGCGGATCGCGAAGGGCATCTTGGCCGTCATCTCAGTTTCGATGAAACCAGGAGCTACCGCGTTGATGGTCCCACCGAAAGGTTCCATCAGGGCAGCCGTGGATCTCACCATGCCTATGACACCACCCTTGGATGCGCCGTAGTTGGTCTGGCCCCTGTTTCCGGCAATGCCACTTGTGGATGCGACTGACACAATGCGCGGCGATTCTTTGAAATGCTCCGACGCCAGAAGTGCCTCGTTGATTCTCAGCTGTGCCGCGATGTTGACAGCAATGACTGATTGCCAGCGGCCCTCGTCCATGTTGGCAAGCAGTCGATCACGGGTAATCCCTGCATTGTGCACAACGATGTCGAGCCGGCCGTGGCGTTCCACGGCATGTTCGATGATGCGGTGTCCGGCGTCATCCCTGCTGATATCAAGCTGCAGGGCCGTCCCGCGTACCTCGTTGGCTACAGCTGCCAAGTGGTCCCCTGCAGCCGGGATGTCCACAGCCACGATCTTGGCCCCGTCGCGGTGCAAGGTACGGGCGATGGCTGCACCGATCCCCCGCGCTGCGCCGGTAACAACTGCTACTTTTCCGGCGAGGGGCTTGTCGGCGTCGTTCGGCAAGCTGCCTGACGTTGAGCAGACGGTCAGGAACTGTCCATCCACATAAGCGGAGCGGCCCGAGAGGAAGAACCTCAGGGCCCCCAGTGCCGAAGGGCTGGTGGTGGCGAGCTGGCCATCCAGGAGAATGCCGTTGGCCGTGGCCCCCGCGCGTAGTTCCTTGGCGAGAGACCGCAGGAATCCATCAATGCCCTGCCGCGCAGCAGCAGACGCCGGAGTCGGGGCTGACTGCGAAGTCCGCGACATGGTGATGACACGGCCGTTGGGCGAGAGGTCCCGCAGGGATGCGCCAGCGGTAAGGACCGATTTTCCCAGGTCCCCGGGGTGCTGGACTGCATCAAGTACCAGGATGATTGCCCCAAGTTTCTCCTTGGGCAGCGCGTTGCGGCGGACGTCCAAACCCCAACCAAGCAGGGTGGTGGCAATGTCATCTGCCCCTGCACTGTCGCCACTGACCAAGACCGGGCCCCTGATGAGCGGTGCGCCGGGTTGGTGGCGTCGAAGCACCACGGGCTGGGGCAGGCCCAGCTTCTTGGCTACGTCCTTCCCCAGTCCCTGACTTACCAGCTGTGTGTACCTGTCTGTCATAGCACTCCCCCTATGCTGCTTCGAGAATCGCAACAACGCCCTGACCGCCGGCGGCGCACACGGAAATCAGGCCCCGCGCAGGGCGGCCATTAACGGTGCCCTTCTCATGCAGCATCTTCGCAAGTGAAGCTACGATCCTGCCACCCGTAGCCGCAAACGGGTGGCCGGCAGCCAACGATGAGCCATTGACGTTGAGCTTGGCACGGTCCACCTTTCCCAGCGCGCCGTCAAGTCCCAGGCGCGTCCGGCCGAACTCTTCGTCTTCCCACGCGGCCAAGGTACTGAGGACGGTTCCGGCGAAGGCTTCATGAATTTCGAAGAAGTCGATGTCCTCGAAAGTGAGGCCGTGCCGAGCCAGCAAGCGGGGAACCGCGAAGACCGGCGCCATGAGGAGGCCGTCCTTGCCGTGAACGAAGTCGACGGCGGCCGCTTCGCCGTCCAGGACTGTGGCGAGCTTCGGCAGCCCGTGGGCGTCTGCCCATTCTCCGGTAGCCAGGAGGACGGTTGATGCACCGTCCGTCAGGGGTGTCGAGTTGCCCGCGGTCATGGTTGCCTCGGAGCCAAGGTTCTTGCCGAAGACGGGCTTGAGGGTGGCGAGCTTCTCCAGCGTGGTGTCTGCACGCAGGTTGGAGTCCCGGTTAAGCCCGCGGTACGGGGTGATCAGGTCATCGAAGAAGCCCCGTTCGTAGGCGGCAGCCAGGTTGCGGTGGCTGTTAAAAGCAAGCTCGTCCTGCGCTTCCCGGGAGATTTTCCACTGCGCAGTAGTGAGGGCCTGATGTTCGCCCATGGACAGCCCTGTGCGGGGCTCACCGGTGTTGGGAGCATCGGGGGCCAGATCCTTGGGGCGGATCCGGCCGATGATCTTCAGTTTTTGCACGGTGGTCTTTGCCCGGTTCAGGTCAAGCAGTATTTCGCGCAATCCCTCACTGACGGCGATCGGGGCATCAGAGGCCGAGTCCACACCGCCGGCGATCCCTGAGTCAATTTGCCCCAACTTGATCTTGTTGGACAACCCAAGAACGGTCTCCAATCCGGTTGCGCAGGCTTGTTGGAGGTCGTATGCAGGGGTTTCGGGCGACAAAGCCGAGCCGAGGACAGCTTCCCGTGTGAGGTTGAAGTCCCTTGAGTGCTTAAGCACTGCTCCGGCTGCGACCTCTCCGATGCGTTCGTCCTGGAGTCCGAACCTGGCCACCAGCCCCTCCAGGGCCGCGGTCAGCATGTCCTGGTTGGAGGACTTTACATAGGCGCCGCCGGTTCTTGCGAACGGAATGCGGTTGCCGCCCACGATGACCGCCGAGCGTGTTGATTGCGGGCCAGTGGTCGGTTCCAGGGGCCCGTCCGTAGTCACGTCTGCTGTAGCCATGCTTGTCTCCTTCGATCAATGCCAGTTACTGATACCCAGCGTACCTGATACGCTGGGTATCGTGAACAGTCGCGATGAAGAATCCGCCGGCGCCGCCGGCTCGGCACGGGTTGTAATTGAAGTCCCCTTGGCCGGCGAAGCCATGGTTGATGGACGTGCGGCCCGATGGCAGTCCCATCGTGAGGAGCGCCGGCGTGAACTCATCAAAGCCGCGCGAAAGGCTGTTCATAGGCTCGGAAGTGACGCCTCCATGGAGGACATAGCCGGCTCCGCGGGGACATCCAAATCGGTCTTCTACCGCTATTTCGGGGACAAAGCAGGTCTTCAGCAAGCCATGGGTGAAGTGGTGCTGGGGCAGATGCAACGCCGCATGCAGGAGGCCGCCCAATTGGCGCAAACCCCGCGGGAGGGACTCTTCGCCATGGTTTCCGCCTATCTGCAGATGGCCGAATCCAGCCCCAACGTATACGCCTTCATCACCCGGCTTACCCCCGGGGAGGCCTCGGCGCAGGACGCTATCGCGGCCTCGGGTGCCCTGGGTAACTTCTTCGAACAAATTACGGACATGATCGCGACTCCCATGCGGGAACACCTGGGCGAAGAGAAGGAAGCGGTCATCGTTTACTGGCCTACGGCCGCTATCGGACTCGTGAGGAACGCCGGAGAAATGTGGCTGGGAAGTCCTGCCGGCAGCACTAAGCCCGATCAGGCAACCATGGCCGGGCAGATTACGGATTGGCTGTGCCTCGGCATCGCCCCGGAGCTCAAAAGCAGCACGTGAGACCAGCAATGACTCATCAGTTGTCGGAACCAAAGAAGGAAGCAACATGACTGAAGTAGTGGACCGGGCCTCATCCGCCCAGCAACCCGCCGGCCGCAAAGAGGCTGCCACTGGCGCAGACCCGGTGGTCGACGTCGCCGCCCTCGGGGAGCAGCTCCTTGGAAAATGGGCTCATATCCGCCACGAAGCCCGCAAGGTGGCAGGCAATCCAGCGGTGCAAAAGATCGAGGGCCTGCACCACACCGAGCATCGTGCACGGGTGTTTGAGCAGTTGAAATTCCTGGTGGATAACAACACCGTCCACCGCGCCTTCCCAACCAGGCTGGGCGGCTCCGACGATCACGGCGGCAACATCGCCGGTTTCGAAGAGATCGTTACAGCCGACCCCTCCCTTCAGATCAAGGCCGGCGTCCAGTGGGGCCTCTTCGGCTCCGCTGTCATGCACCTCGGCACGACGGAACATCAGGACAAGTGGCTCCCCGGCATCATGAGCCTGGAGATCCCGGGCTGCTTTGCCATGACGGAAACCGGCCACGGCTCCGACGTCGCCAGCATTGCCACCACGGCTACGTACGACGAAGCGAGCCAGGAATTCGTCATCACCACACCCTTCCGTGCGGCATGGAAGGACTACATTGGCAATGCAGCCAACGACGGCCTGGCCGCCGTGGTGTTCGCCCAGCTGATCACCAAGAACGTCAATCACGGCGTCCACGCCTTCTATGTGGAACTCCGCGATCCTGTCACCAAGGAATTTCTCCCGGGCATCGGCGGTGAAGATGACGGCATCAAGGGTGGACTGAACGGCATTGACAACGGCCGATTGCACTTCACGGACGTACGCATTCCCCGGACCAGCCTCCTGAACCGCTACGGCGACGTCGCTCAGGACGGCACGTACTCCTCCACCATTGAGAGCCCGGGACGCCGCTTCTTCACCATGCTCGGCACTCTGGTCCAAGGCCGTGTTTCCCTCGACGGCGCCGCTGTGGCCGCGAGCAAGGTGGCCCTCAAGACAGCTATTCAGTACGCCACCGAGCGCCGGCAGTTCAATGCTTCGTCCAGCACCGATGAAGAGGTCCTGCTGGACTATCAGCGGCACCAGCGCCGGTTGTTTACCCGCTTGGCCACCACTTACGCGGCCAGCTTCGCCCACGAACAGCTCCTGCAGAAATTCGACGACGTCTTCTCCGGCGCACACGATACAGATGCCGACCGACAGGACCTGGAAACGCTGGCGGCCGCGCTCAAGCCCCTTAGCACCTGGCATGCCTTGGACACTTTGCAGGAGTGCCGCGAAGCGTGTGGCGGAGCCGGCTTCCTGATCGAGAACCGCTTTGCCTCCTTGCGTGCGGACCTCGACGTGTATGTCACGTTTGAAGGTGATAACACCGTGCTGCTGCAGCTGGTAGCCAAGCGGCTCCTGGCTGACTACGCCAAGGAATTCCGTAGCGCCGACTTTGGTGTTCTTGCCCGTTATGTAGTTGACCAGGCCGCCGGTGTGGCTCTGCACCGGACGGGCCTCCGGCAGGTTGCCCAGTTCGTGGCTGATACCGGCTCGGTCCAGAAGGCGGCTTTGGCGTTGCGCGACGAGGAAGGCCAGCGCACGCTCTTGGCTGACCGCGTTCAGTCAATGGTCGCCGACGTCGGTGCTGCACTGAAGGGAGCCAATAAACTTCCACAGCACCAGGCCGCAGCCCTGTTCAACCAGCACCAACACGAACTCATTGAAGCCGCCCAGGCGCATGCGGAACTTCTTCAGTGGGAGGCCTTCACCGAGGCCCTCACCCATGTATCGGATGAGGGAACCAAGCGCGTCTTGACCTGGCTGCGCGACCTGTTCGGATTGTCCCTGATCGAGAAGCATCTCTCCTGGTACCTGATGAACGGAAGGCTCTCGATGCAGCGTGGCCGGACCGTGGGCACCTACATCAACCGACTCCTGGTCAAGATCCGTCCTCACGCCGTAGACCTCGTGGACGCCTTCGGCTACGGCCCTGAGCACCTTCGCGCCTCCATCGCTACCGGCGCAGAAGCCGTCCGGCAGGATGAGGCGCGCGAGCACTTCCGCGAGCTGCGGGCCAACGGCAACGCCCCCGCGGACGAGAAAACGCTCTTGGCGCTTAAGGCATCCAATGCCCGTTAGCAGGAGTTCGCTGCCACGCGGTGAACAATTGCGGAACTCTTGAAAACCTCGACGGCGCCGTCCCCACCAAAGGGGGCGGCGCCGTCGTGGTTTGGCCTGCTACCGGGAGGCCAGGGATCTAGCGCAGGACTGACCGGTAGACCTCAAGGGTTGTTTCGGTGATGGACTCCCAGGAGAAGTGTTCTTCCGCACGGCGTCGTCCAGCAATGCCCATCTCACGGGCGCGCGCAGGATCGGCCACTACCTCGTTCAGGGCTGCAGCGAAGTCGCTGACGAACTTCTCGGGATCCAACGGCGTCCCGGTCCCGTCAGTGACCTGCTCCAGTTGGACGAGGAGCCCGGTTTCGCCATGCTGGACCACTTCCGGAATGCCGCCTGTGGCACTAGCCACCACTGCAGCACCACATGCCATGGCTTCGAGGTTCACGATGCCCAGGGGCTCGTAAATCGAGGGGCAGGCAAACGCGGTGGCATGGCTGAGGACCTGGATAAGCTCCTTCCGGGGCAGCATCCGCTCGATGAGGATGACACCCTCACGCTTTGCCTGCAGTTCCTCAATAAGGCGTGCAGTTTCAGCGGCAAGTTCGGGAGTGTCCGCAGCCCCGAGGCACAGCACCAATTGGACATCTTCGGGCAGGCTTGACGCGGCACGGAGCAGGTACGGCACACCCTTCTGGCGGGTGTTGCGGCCAACGAAGACCACGCTGGGCTTGGCGGGATCGATACCAAGCGCGCGGATCGCATCATCCTCCTCATCACGCTCCCATAGGGAGACATCGATGCCGTTGTGGACCACGCGAACTTTGTCGGGATCCACGTTGGGGTAGCTGCGGAGGATGTCCTGACGCATGCCATCGGAGACGGCAATGATAGCGGCGGCTGCCTCGTACGCTGTCTTCTCCACCCAGGAGGACAGGGCATAGCCGCCCCCAAGCTGTTCGGCCTTCCAAGGACGCAGGGGCTCCAGGCTGTGGGCGCTGAGCACGTGCGGGATGCCGTGCAGCAGCGACGCGAGGTGGCCGGCCATGTTGGCGTACCAGGTGTGCGAGTGGACAACGTCCGCTCCCGCAATGTCCGGAACTATCCTCAGGTCCACGCCGAGGGTCTGGATGGCGGCGTTGGCTTCGCCGAGGTCTTCGGGCGTGGCGTAGGACGCCACGGAAGCCCCATGATAGTCGGCATCACGGGGCGCGCCGAACGCCCTGACATGAAGGTCGACGTGCTTTGCCAGCACCCGGCTGAGCTCGGCAACGTGGACACCGGCACCGCCATAAATTTCCGGAGGGAATTCTTTAGTCACAATGTCTATTCGCACGCTAACCAACGTAGTCGTTCCGGCGTATGTGTTCTAGTGTGAAAGAGTCCGGAAAATCGGACTTTTGGGGGATACGAAGACGTACGGGGAGCTGTGACCATGGCGTTGAAGAAAGTTTTGGCAATCGTATTGGCAGGCGGAGAAGGCAACCGACTCATGCCGCTGACGGCGGATCGGGCCAAGCCCGCGGTTCCGTTCGCAGGCGGCTACAGGTTAATTGACTTTGCACTATCCAATCTCGTTAATTCGGGATATTTGAAAATCGTCGTGCTGACGCAGTACAAATCGCACAGCCTTGACCGGCACATCTCTGAAACCTGGCGTATGTCCACGCAACTGGGCCGCTATGTGGCTTCTGTTCCGGCGCAGCAGCGCGTGGGCAAGAGCTGGTTCCTTGGCAGTGCCAACGCAATTTATCAATCGCTGAACCTCATCCATGACGACGCCCCGGACATCGTGGTAGTGGTCGGCGCTGATCACGTGTACCGCATGGACTTCTCCCAAATGGTGGAGCAGCACATTGCCAGCGGGGCCAAAGCGACAGTTGCTGCAGTGCGGCAGCCACTGAACATGGCCAACCAGTTCGGTGTGATCGAGGTAGACCAGAACGATCCCCAAAAAATTGCGGCCTTCGTGGAAAAGCCGGCCAGCACCCCCGGACTGGCAGCCGACCCCACGCAGTTCCTCGCCTCCATGGGCAACTACGTCTTTAATGCAGATGCCCTCGTTGAAGCCTTGCACGTGGACGCGGAAAGACTTGATACCAAACACGATATGGGCGGGGACATCATTCCCTACTTTGTGGACCAAGGCGAAGCCGGCGTGTATGACTTCACGCTCAACGACATCCCAGGCGCCACCGAGCGCGACCGGACCTACTGGCGCGACGTCGGTACCATCGACTCGTTCTACGACGCACACATGGACCTCATCTCCCCCGTGCCGATCTTCAACCTCTACAACTCCGAGTGGCCGATCTACACCCGCCAGAGCATCTCGCCCCCTGCAAAGTTTGTCCGTGGCGAGAACAACACGGTGGGAACGGCCCTCGATTCCATTGTTGCCAGCGGCGTGGTGGTTTCCGGTGGCATCGTTGAAGGGTCCGTAATCTCCAACGACGCCTATGTGGCGGCCGGCAGCCGTGTCCAGGACTCTGTGTTGATGGATAAGGTCCGTGTCGGCGAAGGCGCCGTGATCAAGCGGGCAATCCTGGACAAGAACGTCAAGGTCCCCGCCGGCGCGGCCATCGGTTTGGACCCTGCCTTGGATAAGGCGCGGGGCTACAAGGTCACTGAGTCGGGCATTACCGTGCTTGCGAAGGGCCAGGTTGTTCCGGAGCCCGGCGAGGCAGAGCTGGCGCTTTCGGCGCAACATCGCCGTGGGCTGCCGGAAGCTGTCAAGGCGGCCACCCATGATGATCCCGACATCCGTGACTCCGCCGAAAAGGTAGCGGCGGGCATCCAGTCACGCGTGGCCGACGCCGCAGCCCAGGGTGCCTCACATTAGCCCGAACGTACCCGGCTGACGTTGGCAGAACCCGAGGCAGGCCTCAGGCTCCCAAGGCTGTAAAATCAGGTCAATGAGCTCCACCGATCTGACGCCTGAAGAGATCCAGGCCTGCCTCAAGGTTCTGACCACGATCCACGTCTACGACGAAGAGCACCCGGACTACGTTGCTGTCCGCCGTGCCACCGGCAAGATGTTCAAAGCCGTCAAACGCCACCGCCGTGTCACCAAACGTGACTCCATTGCCGAGGCTGACCGCGCTGTCCTCGCTCTGACGGCTACCGCCGCGCCGGATCGCATTGACGACGAAACCCGCGGCAACAAGCTGGAGCCTTCAGCCACTGGCGAGATCGCAGGGCACCTCATCCGGTCGCGTCCCTGCTATATCTGCAAGAAGCACTACACGCAGGTTGACGCCTTCTATCACCAACTCTGCCCTGAATGCGCGGCGTTCAGCCACAGCAAGCGCGATGCGCGCACGGACCTCACGGGACGCAGGGCATTGCTGACCGGCGGACGCGCCAAGATCGGCATGTACATTGCGTTGCGCCTGCTCAGGGATGGCGCCCACACCACCATCACTACCCGTTTCCCCAAGGACGCCGCGCGACGCTTTGCTGCCATGGAAGACAGCGGAGAGTGGCTCCACCGGCTCAGGATTGTTGGCATAGACCTCCGTGACCCGGCACAAGTCATGGCGTTGACCGACTCGCTCAACGAGGCCGGCCCGTTGGACATCATCATCAACAACGCAGCTCAGACCGTCCGGCGCTCCGGCAGCGCTTACAAGCCCTTGGTCGACGCAGAGGACGAGCCGCTGCCTGCGGCCCTTGAAGCTGCCAACGGGGGCCCCGAGCTGGTGACCTTTGGTCATGCGCATGACAAGCACCCGCTTGCCCTCGCCAGCAGCGTCACCGAGCACCCGGTCCTGGCGGGCGACGCGATCACCTCGCTGGCGCTCTCCACCGGCTCGGCATCATTGGAGCGTATTGAGTCAGGAACGGCGATCGACGCCGGTGGCTTGGTTCCGGACCTCGCGTCCATCAACAGCTGGACCCAGGTGGTGGACGAGGTGGATCCCTTGGAGATGCTCGAAGTCCAGCTCTGCAACGTCACGGCACCCTTCCTGCTGGTAAGCCGCCTTCGCGATGCCATGAAGCGATCCACGGCCCACAGGAAGTACATTGTCAACGTCTCAGCCATGGAAGGGCAGTTCTCCCGTGCCTACAAGGGCCCCGGACACCCCCACACCAACATGGCCAAAGCCGCGCTTAACATGATGACCCGGACCAGCGCACAGGAAATGCTGGATTCCGATGGCATTCTCATGTCCGCGGTCGATACCGGATGGATCACTGACGAACGGCCGCATTACACCAAAGTCCGGCTCATGGAAGAAGGATTCCATGCTCCGTTGGACTTGGTGGACGGCGCCGCGCGTGTCTACGACCCCATTGTGATGGGCGAAAAGGGCGAGGACCAGTACGGTGTCTTCCTCAAGGACTACAAGCCCTCCCCCTGGTAGAAAGTTTGAGTACAGATAAGGCTCTTAAGATCGACTCTTAAGGGCCTTATCTGTACAAAAATACTTATGCGAGGCGGGTGATCTCCACTGAAACGGAGAGACCCGAGCCGCCTCCACCGGACAGTATTCCCTTCAGCGGGGGAACATCGCGATAGTCACGGCCTCGAGCCACAGTGACATGGTAGTCACCTGCCGGCTTATGGTTGGTGGGGTCCCAGCTTCGCCACTCGCCGTCCCACCATTCCAGCCAGGCGTGGGATTGTCCGGCAACAGTTTCGCCGATGTCCGCCGAGGAACGGGGGTGGATGTATCCCGAAACGTAACGGGCAGGAATGCCGCTGCAGCGCAAGGCGCCGATGGCCAGGTGGGCCAGGTCCTGGCATACTCCCTGACGCTGGGACCACGCCTGTTCGGCATTCGTGGTGACCCCGGTGGTGCCCTTCATGTAGGTCATCTCGCCGGCCATCCACGCGAAGACTGCCATTGCGGCCTCGTGGGGGTTCTTTCCCTTGACGATATCCGGGATGATCTCCAGGACTTCCTCACCAGGCCCGCTGAGCCGGGATTGGGGTAACCAGTCGCTGAATTCGTCCTGGACCTTCTCCGAGGCTATGACGTCCCATCCCACAATGTCGTCCTCGGTTGCCACCCGTTCGGTGCGGTGCACTTCAACGGTGGCCGTCGCAAGGACCTCAAGGCTCTCATGTGGCATCTGCATGTCGAACGCAGTGACCCGCGTTCCCCAGTAATCACGGTAGTTACTGACAGAGGCTTGGTTGGGTGAGACCTTCAGCGAGGCCTCGAGGACAACTTGCTGACCGTCAGTCAGCGGCGTCATCCGGGCCTCGTTGTAGGACAAGGTCACGCGGCGATTGTACTTATAGGCAGTCTTGTGAACGATGCTCAGCCGGGTCATGAAACTTCTCCCACCCAGGCGTGCTCATCAGCCTGATTGAAGTACTTACGGGAAATTGCGTCCGAGGCCTGCGTCACGGCCTTCTGCACACGTTCCATGTGTTCAGGCAGTTCGGACATGAGGTCGTCTGTGCGGTGGAACTCAAGGAAGGTTCGGGCCTGGCCCACAATTCGGCGGGCGTCGTTGATGAATCCCACGCGCTGCGCCGACGGATCCAGCTTGGCGAGGCACTCGTCGGCATCGCGCAACGCATAGACAATCGAGCGCGGGAACAACCGGTCCAACAGCAGGAACTCCGCTGCGTGCTGGTCCCCGAACGCTGCCCTGCGGGTGCGGATGAAGGACTCGTAAGCTCCCGCACACCGCAGCATGTTGACCCACGACATTCCAGCGGACTGAACGTCGCGCGTGGACAACATGCGGGCCGTCATATCGGCCCTTTCCAAGGAGCGGCCGAGCACCATGAACAACCAGCTCTCGTCGTGGCTGACCGTGGTGTCCGCGAGACCGCGAACCATGGCGGTCCGCTCCAAAACCCAGTTGCAGAAACGGTAGGTTCCCACAACGTCCTTGCGGTGTTGGTTGAGGCCGTAATACGTGGTGTTGAGGCTTTCCCAGAGGGACTGGGAGACAGTTTCGCGCGCCCGTCGGGCATTCTCGCGGGCTGCACCCAATGAACCTGCGATGGATGACGCGCTGTGCTTGTCATAGGCCAAGGCGTGCAGGAGCTCGGGAAGGCCGAAATCTTCGCTTTGCGGCTTGGCGCCCATCACGGCGAGGAGCTCCCGGGCGACGCTGCGCTGTTCCTCCAATGGCAGGTGGTTCAGGCGCTCAAGGTGCACATCCAAAATCCTGGAAGTACCGTCGGCGCGCTCTACGTAGCGTCCAATCCAGAAGAGTGACTCAGCAATGCGGCTCAGCATGGAACTGCCTCCTTCGCGTGGTGCATGTCGAAGTTCAAGTGTTGGTGGAGCGTGTTCACTGCTGCTGCTCCGTTTGGCGGTCCCGCCAGTTGCTTTCAACCGGCCACACGGATACTTGCTCGCGGACCGTCACGGATTGGCGTGGAATTACTTCGGCCGGCAGTTGCGGGGAATCGGCCAAAACCCAGGTGTCCTTGGAACCGCCGCCTTGGCTGGAGTTCACTATCAAGGATCCTTCCTTGAGCGCCACCCGGGTGAGGCCTCCGGGCAGGACCCAGACGTCGTCGCCGTCGTTGACTGCGAAAGGACGCAGGTCCACGTGGCGGGGGCCAAACTTGTCTCCGGAGAGTGTCGGCACCGTGGAGAGCTGCAGGACCGGCTGTGCGATCCATCCACGGGGATCGGCGATGACGCGTTTGCGCAGGGCGTCGAGTTCGTCCTTCGTGGCGTCCGGCCCGATGACCAAGCCCTTACCACCCGACCCGTCCACGGGCTTGACCACCAGCTCGTCGAGGCGGTCCAGAACATGCTCCCGGGCTTCCTTTTCCTCAAGCCGGAAAGTGTCGACGTTGGCGATGATCGGCTCTTCGTGGAGGTAGTACCGGATGAGATCAGGCACGTAGCTGTACACGAGCTTGTCGTCGGCTACGCCGTTGCCCACAGCGTTGGCGATGGTCACTCCCCCGGCACGGGCGGCGTTAACCAATCCCGGGCAGCCGAGCATGGAGTCCGAACGGAACTGCAGTGGATCCAGGAAGTCGTCATCGATGCGTTTGTAGATGACATCCACGCGCTGTTCACCCGCTGTGGTTCGCATGTACACGCGGTTGCCACGGCAGATGAGGTCCCGGCCTTCCACCAACTCCACGCCCATGAGCCCTGCAAGGAGTGTGTGCTCAAAGTAAGCGCTGTTGAAGACGCCCGGCGTCAGGACAACAACGGTGGGATCGTCCACGCCTGAGGGAGCGGTCTTGCGCAGTGCAGAGAGGAGCCGGCGGGGGTACTCCTCCACCGGCCGGATGTGCTGCTGGCCGAATGCCTCAGGCAAACCCTTGGCCATGGCCCGGCGGTTCTCCAAAACGTAGCTGACACCAGAAGGTACGCGGACGTTGTCCTCCAGCACGCGGAAGGTTCCAGCTGCATCCCGGACGACGTCAATGCCCGAAACATGGACACGAACACCACCTGAGGGCTCGAAACCGTGGACCGCGCGGTGGAAATGTGCACTGGTGGTCACAAGCTGCCGCGGAATCACGCCATCGGTGACTACGGCCATCCGCCCATAGACATCGTTCAGGAATGCTTCAAGGGCTTTGACGCGCTGGGCAACGCCGCGCTCCAGTACATCCCACTCGTCGGCGGGAATGACGCGCGGGACAATGTCCAGGGGAAATGGCCGCTCCTCCCCCGCGTAGTCGAACGTCACGCCGCGGTCCAGGAAAGTTCGGGCCATGGAATCCGCCCGGGCGGTGACATCCGCCAGGGAAAGCTCGCGGAGAGCCCCGGAAACCTGACCATAGGATCTTCTGGCAACGTGGCCCTGGGCAAACATCTCGTCATAGGCACCGCTGCGCGCGGCGGCCTCGGAGTAATCCTGAAATAGGTCAGACATGGGATTCAGGTAATCACCTTTTTGAGTCGAGCGCATTTCGCGCTGGTTGTGTGGCCGTTTCCGGGCACTCCCGGTTCGCCTTCCGTGCCCCCATCCGGCAGGGTTGAGGCATGCCCTTCAACAGTCTTGCGCCCCAGTTGTCCCGGCTGGGGCCCGGGTTGCTCCTGAGCATCGTCGCAACGGGTCTTGCCTTCGCCATCCACACTGTCTTTCCGGTGGTTCCGGCCATGACCCTTGCTGTTGCCTTGGGCCTGCTTTCAGCCAATATACCGGGCACGGCCGTGTTGACCGCGGGGCGCGCCCGGCCAGGCCTGGACTTCGCTGGAAAGCACCTCATGCGTGCCGGCATCGTGCTTTTGGGCCTCAAGGTCAGCATCGGCGACGTCCTTGGCCTGGGTTGGTTATCCCTGCTGCTGATCGCAGGTGTTGTCCTGGTGAGCTTCGCGGGAACTTATGGGCTGGCGCGTCTGTTGCGCCTCCCCGGAGAAGCCGCCCTCCTTATCGCCACGGGCTTTTCCATCTGCGGAGCCTCCGCGATTGGCGCAATGGCAGCTGTGCGCCGTATCAAGCATCAAGACACCGTGCTCCCCGTAGCGCTGGTGACACTGTGCGGAACCCTTGCCATTGGTGTACTCCCACTTCTCATGCACCCGTTGAACCTTAATCCCGAACAGTTCGGGGCCTGGACCGGCGCATCAGTGCATGACGTCGGCCAGGTGGTGGCCACGGCACAAACCGCAGGTACATCGGCGCTGGCGATCGCCGTCGTCGTAAAATTGACCCGGGTGGTTCTGCTGGCGCCTGTTGCAGCAGCAGCCGGGGTGCACCAGCGAATTCTCCAAGTGAGGGAACGCAGCAACGGTACGCGCGGGGCCGCCAACGGCGTTGACGGGCGGTTCCCGCCGATTGTCCCGCTGTTCGTCATCGGCTTCCTGTCCATGGTGGCCCTCCGATCCTTGGGTTGGGCGCCGGCGGCGGGACTGGAGATCGCTGCGGCTGTTCAGGACATCCTCTTGGCGACGGCGCTGTACGGGCTTGGTTCGGCGGTGCGGGTCCGCACCCTGATTCACACGGGAGGGCGAGCAATTCTGGTGGCCTTGGGGTCCTGGCTCCTCATCGCATCGTTGGGCCTGGGGGCCGCGTGGATCATGATTAGATAGCTGTGTGTCGAATCACAATCTGTCGCGCGATGAAGCCGCTACCCGTTCAGCCCTGATCACCACCCACAGCTACGACGTCACCCTCGATGTCCGCGACGCAGCAGATCCTGCCGTCGCCGGATACGCGAGCACCAGTACCATCACCTTCTCAGCGGACTCCGGCTCCGCCACTTTCCTGGATTTCATCAGCGGCGGCGTCGATTCCGTGGTGTTGAACGGCCGGTCGCTCGACGTTGGATCAGTGGTGGACCGCGACAGGATCATCCTGGAAGGTCTCGAAGCCGAAAACACGGTGACTGTGACCGGGACGGCGCTCTACAGCCGCTCCGGGGAAGGCATGCACCGCTTTGTGGATCCCGCCGATGGTGAATGCTATCTCTACACGCAATATGAACCGGCGGACAGCCGCCGCGTCTTCGCCAATTTCGAACAGCCCGACCTCAAAGCTGAATTTACGTTCCACGTGATCGCCCCCGCTGCCTGGGAAGTCGCCTCCAACGGAGTGGAAGAGGCCCGCACACCTGTACCGGGCGATCCCCGTGCCGCGCAATGGGATTTCGCCACCACTAAGCGAATGTCCACTTACATCACTACTGTGCTCGCCGGCCCTTACTTCAAGGCCGAAGATCACTGGAGAGCAAAGCTCGACGACGGCACCCGCCTTGACGTCCCGCTGGCACTTTTCTGCCGGGCCTCCTTGGCAGGCTCATTCGACGCCGACGAGTTGTTCCGACTGACCAAGAGTGGACTGGCATTCTTCAACGAGCTCTTCGCCTATCCCTACCCCTGGGGCAAGTATGATCAGGCGTTTGTACCTGAATACAACCTCGGGGCCATGGAGAATCCCGGGCTGGTGACGTTCACGGAGAAGTACGTCTACGCTTCCCGCGCTACGGATGCCCAGTATCAAGCCCGAGCCAATACGCTGATGCACGAGATGGCCCACATGTGGTTCGGCGACCTCGTGACCATGAACTGGTGGGATGATCTCTGGCTCAAGGAGTCATTCGCGGACTACATGGGAACCCTGGGTGTAGACCGGGCTACGGATTGGGACACTGCATGGGTGAATTTCGCCAGCAAGCGCAAAGCCTGGGCTTATGTGCAGGACCAACTGCCTACAACGCACCCGATCGTCGCGGACATCCCTGACCTCGAGGCCGCCAAGCAGAACTTTGACGGCATCACCTATGCCAAGGGCGCCTCTGTTTTGAAACAGTTGGTCGCCTATGTTGGCTTTGATGCTTTCATTGCGGGGTCCCGTCAGTATTTTCGGGATCACGAATTTGCCAATACATCCCTTCAGGACCTCCTCCAGGCGCTCAGCATTGCCTCGGGCAGGGACCTCGCCGACTGGGCACGCCAATGGTTGCAGACGTCGGGCATCTCCACGGTTGCCGCTGAGATCGTGGAAGACGATGGGGTCCTCGGCGCCGTCACTCTCCAACAGGAGGCCATCGATCCACTGACCGGCCATCAGGAGCTCCGTCCGCACCGCATGCGGTTGGGCTTGTATGACACCGACTCCACCGGTGCCTTGGTGAGGACTGAAAGCATTGACGTGGACGTTGCCGGCCCAAGCACGCTGGTGACTGCTTTGAACGGAAAGCGCCGGCCAGCGCTGCTGCTGGTCAATGATGACGATCTGAGCTACGTCAAAGTGCGGCTGGACCCCGAGTCCGAACACACAGTGCGGACGTCCCTGGATAAGATTTCGGATCCCATGGCCCGCGCTCTCTGCTGGACCGCGCTCTGGGATTCGGCCCGGGACGGAGTTACCCCAGCGGCCCGCTACGTGTCCGCCGTCGAGCAGTTCGCGACCTCCGAAACGGGCATAGGTGTCCTGCTGAACGTGTTGGGCAACGCTGCCAGCGCCATCGAGCGTTATGTAGCCTCTGAGACTCGCGAAGCCGTGCGGAAAGAGTTCCTGGCGGTGGCCGCTGAGCAGTTGATGGCTGCTGCTCCCGGCTCAGACTCCCAGCTCGCATGGGCCAGGACCTTGGCCGACGTCTCCAGGCATGGTGACAGCCAGCTGACCCTCGTTCGGGGAGTCCTGGAGGGCAGCACCGTGGTGGAGGGCCTTGCCGTGGACGCCGAACTACGATGGAGCCTCTGGCAGGCGCTGGCGGCCCACGGGCAAGCGACCCTGGCCGAGCTGGACCACGAGCTTGAGGCTGATAAGACAGCATCGGGCAGGGAGGGGCATGCCCTTGCCTCAGCAGCCCGACCGGACGCATCAGTCAAGGCAGCTGCCTGGGATTCCGCGGTCAACAGCACAGGCCTTTCCAACGAGATCCTCAGTGCCACGATCGCCGGCTTTGTTACGGCTCCCGGAGACCTACTGGAACGCTACGTCGAGCCCTACTTCGAGTGCCTTGAGCGTGTTTGGTCCGAACGCAGTATTGAAATCGCGGGCCGGATTGTCCGTGGCCTCTTCCCCGGAACCCAGGACCTGCCAGAAGGCGTGCGGCCTGCTGATCACCCGGTACTGGCGCGTGCCGACCATTGGCTTCGTGACCACGATGGAGCTCCCCGCGCCCTGCGCCGCATCGTCATCGAGCAACGGAGCCACCTCTTGCGGGCGTTGACGGCGCAAGCGGCCGGCTGACCGCGAAGGACAGTCGACCGGAAAGAACCTAGGGAACCCGGTTCAACCATTCCCCGGTGCCGAACTTCGCGTCCACGCGCCGCCTTGCTTCGGCGAGTTCGTTGTCCGTAAGCCGGGTTTCCACAGCTCCGTAACGTTCTGTGAAGACGTCCTGCATGGCCTGGAGGATTGCCGAGCGCGCAAGGCCTGTCTGGCGCCGCAACGGGTCCACGCGCTTCTTGGCACTCCGGGTTCCCTTGTCAGAGAGTTTCTCCTTGCCGATGCGCAGGACCTCTACCATCTTGTCCGCGTCAATGTCGTAGCTCATGGTGACGTGATGGAGCATGCCGCCACTTGCGAGCCGCTTTTGTGCTGCACCACCGATCTTGCCCTGATCGGTGGCAATGTCATTGAGGGGCACGTAGAAGGCGGTAATGCCCAGCTTCTCGAGCGCGGCCATGACCCAGGCATCCAGGAATGCGTACGAGTCAGCGAAGCTGATTCCATCCACCAGCGTCTGCGGGAGGTAGAGCGAATAGGTGATGCAGTTGCCTGCTTCCATGAACATGGCGCCGCCACCACTGATGCGGCGCACCACCGTGATGCCGTGCTTGGAGACGCCATCCGGATCCACCTCGTTTCGTACCGACTGGAAACTGCCAATGACAACGGACGGCTCTTCCCAATCCCAGAACCGCAAGGTGGGATTGCGCCGCCCTGCTCCCACTGCCTCCGTGAGGACCTCATCCAACGCCACGTTCACCTGCGTGGGCAGTACCGAAGGTGGAATGACTTCCCATTGGTGGTCCGCCCAGCCCGTCGCCTTGGAGAGCGCACGGCGGACGGTTACAGCCACCGCCTCTGCGGAGAACCCGAACAGTACGGCTTCCGGGGGCAATCCGGCATTGACGGCTGCGGCGATGTCTGCCGCTGTTGAATTCTCCTGGAGGCCGGTGAGTGCCCGATTGATGTCCTCAAGGGCTTCGTCGGGCTCCAGGAAAAAGTCGCCGCTCAGGGATACGTTGGAAAACCGGCCATTGGCCACTTCCAGGTCCACCACCACAAGTTTGCCGCCGGGGACTTTATATTCGCCGTGAAGTCGCGCGTCGTCGTCGTGGGTGTGCGGTTCCTGAGCCGGGTGGGTAGTCATGGTGTCCATCTTGCCGGAAAACACAAAGGCCCGCATTGCCGGAAATCCAGCAATACGGGCCTCGAAAAGCCTTGGGGTGAAGTGGGTTACTTCTTGCCGCCGAAGCCCTTGAAGCGAGCGTTGAAGCGCTCGACGCGGCCAGCGGAGTCCATGATGCGCTGCTTGCCCGTGTAGAACGGGTGGGACTCCGAAGAGATTTCGACGTCGATAACCGGGTAGGTGTTTCCGTCTTCCCACTCGATGGTCTTCGAGGAAGACACGGTGGACTTGGTCAGGAACTGCGTACCGGAAGCCAGGTCGTTGAAAACAACAGCTTCGTACTTCGGGTGGATATCAGACTTCATAATGGGACCTTTTGTTCGCGCAACTGGATTTTGCCAGCTGCCAGGTATGAATGGAGGTGGACCTTTGCTGCAATGCGAACATTCCAGCGGCCGGGCCAACAACCAATCATAGCCGAAACGGCCATCCCGTACGAACTCCGCTCAATCGCGTGGGCGGAGTTCCCAAAACGCCACTGCCGAGGCCGCTGCGACGTTGAGTGAATCGACGCCTGCACGCATGGGAATCTTGACGGCGAGATCGACGGCGGTCAACGTCTCCAGGCTCATGCCTGCCCCTTCGGTTCCAAGAACCAGAGCCAGTTTGGGGATATTCCGTGCCGCGAGATCGTCCAGGTCCAAGGCATCATCGGTCAGCTCCATGGCCGCCACTGTGAAGCCCTGTTCCTTCAGTTGCGCCAAGTCGCCAGGCCAGCTCTCCAGGCGCGCCCATGGAACCTGGAACACCGTGCCCATGCTGACGCGGACACTGCGCCTGTACAGCGGGTCCCCGCACCGTGGCGACACGAGGACCGCGTCCACTCCAAGTGCAGCGGCCGAGCGGAAGATGGCACCCACGTTGGTATGGTCCACGATGTCCTCCAGGACGGCGATCCGCTGCGCGTTTGCCAAGAGGTCCGACAAGGGGACGGGAGCCGGCCGGTGCATTGCAGCCATGGCTCCGCGGTGCAGGTGGAACCCCGTGATTTCTTCCAGCAAGGAGGCCTTGCCAATGAAGACCGGAACATCAGGATGAGCCCGGAAGACGTCGTCGAGGTCCTCCAGCCACTTCTCAGCAAGGAAGAAGGAACGTGGCTGGTGGCCTGCAGCGAGTGCCCTGCGGAGGACCTTGGAGGATTCGGCGATGTACATGCCCTCCCGGGGCTCGCGCAGCTTCCTCAGGTGTACATCGGTGAGCGTGGTGTAGTCCGTGACGCGGGGATCGTTGGCGGACTCAAGATAATGGAATGTCACCGGGTGATTATTTCAGCAGGTTGGCGACCATGAAGCCCAAGGCCACCATGCCGAGGGTGAAGATCACTGCCCGGAGGACCTTGGGAGACAGCTTCCGGCCTACCTTGGAACCGACGAGTCCGCCAATGGTGGAGCTGACTGCGATGAGCAGGACAACCAGCCAGTTGATGCGGTCGAAGGCGAAGATCAGGTAAGAGATTGCCGCCACCATGTTGACGCCCAGTACCAGGATGTTCTTCATGGCATTGGCATTTTGCATGGTTCCGCTCAGGAATACCCCGAGGATGCCTACCAGGAGAATTCCCTGTGCAGCGACGAAGTAGCCGCCATACACGCCCGCCAAGTACACAAGGACCACCAGCAGGAATCCGTGGCTGCGGTCCCGGATGGCATGTTCCGGATTCTCTTCCCTGCTGCGGACCCATGCCTGCAGTTTGGGCTGGAACACCACCATGAGGAGGGCAAGGACCAGAAGGACGGGGGCTACGTAGTGGAAGACCTTCTCCGGCAGGTGCAGCAGCAGCCACGCGCCGGTGATTCCACCGAGCAAGGAGGCCGGCAGGAGTTTCATCAGCTGCCTGCCACGGCCTGCCAGTTCGCGTCGGTAACCCCAGGCACCCGCGGCCGTGCCGGCCACGAGTCCCATCGCGTTGCTCATGGAAGCCACCACCGGTGTGACGCCAAGGGCTATGAGCACGGGGAAGGTTACCAGCGTGCCGGAACCGACTACCGCGTTGATGGTGCCGGCCCACAGGCCCGCGAAAAAGACCAGGATGCTGCTAAGGATCTCCATTGTTGACTACGCGACCGGGCTAGCGGCGGGCCGTGGCCGTGTAGCGGCCGGCGTTTTCCGAAACGTCCAGCGCCAGGCCGAAGGTTTTGCTGAGGTGTTCGTCAATAAGGACTTCCTTGATGGGACCAGCAGCCACCACTCCGCCTTCGCGGAGCAGCATGGCGTGCGTGAATCCAGGCGGTACTTCCTCAAGGTGATGAGTGACAAGGACCATCGCCGGAGCGGCTTCGTCGCTGGCGAGCTCACCGAGCTTGTGGACCAGTTCTTCACGCCCGCCGAGGTCAAGGCCTGCGGCAGGCTCGTCCAGCAGCAGAAGTTCCGGGTCGGTCATCAGCGCACGGGCAATCTGGACGCGCTTGCGCTCCCCTTCGGACAGGGTGGCAAAGGTGCGGTTCAACAACGGACCCATCCCCCAGTCATTGAGCAAGCCGAAGGCGCGGCGTTCGTCGTCGCGTTCGTATCCCTCACGCCAACGACCGGTGACGCCATAAGCTGCCGTGACCACGACGTTCAGGACGTTCTCGTGTTCTGGAATCTGGGTAGCGAGTGCTGCCGAAGAAAGGCCGATGCGGGGACGGAGTTCAAAAACATCAACGCGCCCCAAGGTTTCGTCCAGGATCCCGGCCTTGCCGCTGCTTGGGTGCATGCGGGCGGCAGCTATCTGGAGCAGGGTGGTCTTGCCCGCGCCGTTCGGTCCCAGGATGACCCAGCGTTCGCCTTCGTTGACTTCCCAGTCGACCTTGTCCAGCAGGGTCTTCTTGCCTCGGACAACGCTGACGGAAGCCAATTCCAGAACATCACTCATAGCAGTAGACACTAGGACAAAAGTAGGTGTGACTGATAACCGGGGTATCTCCTAGCTTACGAGGGGAAACGAATTCGGATGGATGTAGCGCCCTCAGTAGGATTGAGGCCATGACTTCGAACTTGGCTGCAGTCAGCTACGGCGTGAACTTGTCCCCCGAATCGCTGGAAAATGTGCTCAAAGTTCTGGCTGACGCCGGAGCCTCAGTGTCGTCGGAATCACAGGGCGGCGACGAGCGCTTCGGTGTGCACACGGCCGATCTTGTGGTGGACGCCGACACGGAAGCGGGCCTTTTGACAGTGAGGCGGCTGGTGGCCGACGCTGCCGAGGCAGGAGTGGACACAGCCATTGTTTCCGGGAGCCTGCGCCAAGCCCCCCGGAAGTTCCTGATCATGGATGTGGATTCAACCCTGATCCAGCAGGAGGTCATTGAGCTGCTGGCAGCGCACGCCGGCAAACGGGAGGAAGTCGCTGCCGTCACAGAGGCTGCCATGCGCGGTGAATTGGACTTCGCCCAGAGCTTGCATGCCCGCGTTGCCGTCCTTGCCGGACTTCCTGCCGCCGTCGTTGATGCTGTTCGCCAAGAGGTGCGCCTAAGCCTTGGTGCGGCAGAACTGGTGGCTGCATTCAAGGAGGCGGGGCATGTGGTGGCTGTTGTTTCCGGAGGATTCAACCAGATTTTGGGGCCCATTGCTGAAGAGCTTGGCTTGGACTATTGGATTGCCAATGAGCTCGAGATCGTCGACGGCGTGTTGACCGGCAAGGTTCTCGGCTCAGTCATCGATCGGGCTGCCAAGGAGAAGTACTTGCGTGAGTGGGCGGCCGCGGAAGGCATCAGTCTTGAGCACACCATAGCGGTGGGCGACGGCGCCAACGACCTGGACATGCTGAGTGCGGCCGGCCTCGGCGTCGCCTTCAACGCCAAACCAGCAGTGCGCGCAGTGGCGGACGCTGTCATCACCATGCCGTACCTTGACGCAGTTCGGCATATCGCCAACGTCTGAAGGCTGGGCGTCGCTTGCGCGACGCCGTTTCGTGTGACCCTGACCCGGCACCGGTGGAGTTTCTCCACCGGTGCTTTAGTTTGCCCGGAAAGGCACGCTTGAAGGATAAGCGCGACAGTCGAGAAGAAGCATTCGGAGCGAAACAGCAAAACCAATTTCGTGACGCAGAAAACGTCACTATTTATCAAACTGTCATTCTGGCGCGTAATCAATAGCACTTTTCGGTTAATGCGTAAATCTTGTGCTTTGGTGCATAAGTTGTTGTGTAAAGTGAAGACTTCCATCAATATCTCCGCAAAGCAGGCGGCAGGCTGGAACGAGGAAAGTGCGGGGGCAGGAAGTGAACCGTTCGGAGCGCACGTGGAAGTGGTGGAAACGCGACTACGTATTCGAATTGAGTGAACCTGATGACAAAATTCCGGACGAGCGTTTAACACCCCTCCACGAGATTTTGCAGGCGAATCACTACGACGTCAACGTCACCCGAACTACCAACTTCATGGGCACTGCCGATGACACAACAGAACAGGAACAACCCGATATGAGCACACTTGATGAATCCATAAAGCAACTGCTGGCTATCGAAGGAGCCACTGGCGCGGCCGTGGTGGACTATTCCAGTGGAATGGCCTTGGCCCAGGGTGGGAACCCGGGCTTCGACCTCGGCGTTGCTGCTGCGGGGAACTCAAATGTGGTGAGCGCCAAACTGCGCACTATGGCTGAGCTAAGCGTTGACGGCGACATTGAAGACATCCTCATCACGCTCGGGACCCAGTACCACCTGATCAACGTCCTGAATTCAAGCGGTTCCAGGGGCCTCTTCGTCTACCTCGTACTCGATCGCACGTACGCGAACCTGGCGCTGGCCAGGCACAAGCTCAAAAACCTGGCCAAGGACATCACCATCTGATTTCCGGCGGAAGACGAAGGGGACGGTGGCGCATGCGGCACCGTCCCTTTTCGTTGTCTTACACTTCGGATCGTTCTTTCGCAGAAGGAAGAAACAGCGTCAATTTCTCACACGGCGTGCGTCGCCGCCACCGGATTCAAACTTCACACCCAGCATGTGGTGTACCAAAACATCCTCATTGGTGTTGGCATTGGCCTCGATAGTCACAAGTTCGCCGTCCCGCATCACGCCCACCCGGTGGCACCAGCCGATCAGTTCGGACAAGTCGGAAGACAAGAGGATAATGGCAACCCCTGTTTGGCTGAGCTCGCTCAGCATCTTGTAGACCGTCTCCTTGGCGCCAATGTCGATGCCACGGCTGGGATGGCTAAGGATCAGCACATCACAGTCCGAACCGATCCATTTGGCGAGTTGAATCTTCTGCCTGTCCCCGCCGGAGAGGGTGGCGATGTTGCCGTGGATGTTCGTCGTGCTGATGCGCATACGTCGAATGACCTCAGTTACACCACGGAGCTGCGAAATCTCGTCCCGTAGATTCGCCTCGCCCGCCTCCGGGACAGGCTGAAGGCCGTCCACGATGCTGCCCGTCTCCCCACCACTCTCCGCGGCATCGGACAAGTAGCCGATTTTTAAGCGGGAGGCATCCTGGACTCCTCGGATCTGAACCGGTTGACCGTGCAAAAGGATGTGTCCCGAGGTGCTGGGGTGAACTCCCGCCAGCGCTTCGACCAACTCGTAGACACCTGACCGATGAGTTCCGACCAAGCCAAAAATCTCGCCTTTGGATACATTGAAGGTGACCTCCCGAACCTTGTCTCCCATGCTGAGGTTCACCACCCGCAGTGCCTCTTCACCCGCTGCCGGGTCAGTGGGCCTCGTGCCGTCTTCGAGTTCCTGCTGAAGCAACAGAAAGGCCAATTCGTCGACGTCGGTATGACTGGCTTCAAGTATTTTGTGCACCCGGCCTTCCCGGAGGACGGCTATACGGTGTGCAATGGATCGGACCTCATCCAGTCGATGCGTGATGTAGATGATTGCGCGTCCTTGCCGGACCAGCATTCGCAACACCTGATGCAGGACAGCGACATCGTGATCCGGCAGCGAAGCTGCAACCTCGTCCATGATGACCAACTGGGCTTCTTCGGCAACCATCCGCAGCACCTCCACAAGGGCCTGCTCAGCACGAATCAGCGTTCCGACCTTCATGTCGGGATCCAAGTTGATGCCGATGTCGCGTATTAACTTTCCTGCTTGATCCCGGAGTTCGTGATGAGGCTTATCTGCTTGGAAAGTACCCCGGAAAATGGCCCTTGCAATGGTTAGTTGGGGATCGATCCGGAAGTTCTGCGGGATGAGACCAACCCCGCAGGCCTGCGCTTCCTCTATGGAGTCCGGCACATACTTTTCTCCGGCCAGCGTCATCATTCCGGTGTCGTGCCTATGGGATCCGGCCAGTACGCCCATTAGTGTGGTTTTTCCCGCACCGTTGGTGCCGATCAACCCCAGTATCTCGCCACGTTGTACCGAAAGTCCGACGCCTTTAAGGATGCGCCGATGATCGTACGAGGCATGAATATCATCAGCATGCAGTAACAGGTCCAAAGAAAGCTCCTAAACAAAGGGACAATGGCCGCCCCTGTGAGTCAACCGCGAAGTTTCCACTTGATGTCTGAGTGCGTGAATTGGCATAGAGCCGCCAACCGGGTTCATGCGGCCTGCTTACAAACAAGGACGAGGGCGCCTTGGAGAGTCAATCAGATAAATTCGTTTATTGCAAAGCTAAAGTGGCGAAACAACAATTGCTATTTCGTGACGCGAAATGCTGAATAATTTATTGAACTGTTATTTGCAGAGAGGGGCAGCTGTTAAACAGCAGCGGCCCGGGACGTTGGTCCCGGGCCGCTGACGATTTGATGCGCTGGCTATTCGGCAGTCTTACCGAAGTAGTCTGCACCACCCACGTATTCGGTATGGCCGGATTCCACATCGGCGGTCACCATCTTCGCAACCTCGGCCGCGAACTCCTCCACAGAGTACAGCCTGCCGGCTTCCGCTCGACGGGCTTCAATGGCTCCCGGGTTGGAGCGATCCAGCAAGGTGGCAGTCACGGTGCCTTCGATCATGTCGCCGGATACGACCACAAGTGAGATGCCCTTGTCCGCAAGGTTGGGCAGGAGGGCGCGCAGGGCGTCCTCACCGGCACGCTTGCTCTTGGCAACGGGCTCGTACTCGGGCATGGTGGGCACGGTTTCCACAAAGTGCGCCTGATGGCTGGTGACGAAAACCACGCGCGAACCCTCGGGCATAAGCGGAACGGCTGCGTTGAGCATATTCACCTGGGCATCGCGGTTCAGCTTGAGTGCGTACCCCTCTTCCATGCCCGATTCCATGCCGCCGGAGGCGTTAAGTACCAAGACATCGAGGGAACCGAACTCCTCCATGGCGCTGCTTGCCAGTGCGTGCACGCCTTCGTCAGTGGTGAGGTCTGCCCCAACTGCAGCCGCGCGTCCGCCTGCTGCCTGGATCTCTGCCACTACCTTGTTGGCACGCGGCGCCTTCTGACGGTAGTTGACGACGACGGCGGCACCCTCACCCGCGAGGATCTTGGCAACTTCGGCGCCGATTCCCCGGGAAGACCCCGTGACGATGGCGGTCTTGTTATCCAGCGTTCCCATTCGTGCTCCTTTTGTTCACTTCATCCAAATTCCGTGGGTTCGGATTCCATCATGCCAGCGGCACGAAGGAAATCCGTTGTTGACCCCGGACAAAAACAGCCGTGCAGGCTAGTTTCCTAGTGGCCCATCCCGAGGCCGCCATCAACCGGGATCACGGCGCCGGAGATGTACGCGGCTTCGTCGCTGGCAACCCACCGCACCACGTTGGCTACCTCGGACGCCTCGGCGAAGCGTCCCGCAGGAACGTTGGACAAGTAGGACTTCTGGGTGTCTTCGGGCAGTTCGGCCGTCATATCGGTGTTGATGAAGCCGGGCGCAACAACATTCGCGGTAATGCCGCGGCTGCCAAGTTCGCGGGTCAGGGAGCGTGCGATGCCCACCATGCCGGCCTTGGAAGCGGAGTAGTTGATTTGGCCAGGTGCGCCGTAGAGGCCCGACACCGAGGAGATGAGCACAACGCGGCCCTTCCGCAGGCGGATCATGCCCTTGGACGCCCTCTTGATCACACGGAAGGCTCCGGTCAGGTTGGTGTCGAGAACTGACGTGAAGTCTTCCTCGCTCATCCGCAGCAGTAGCGTGTCCTTGGTGATTCCGGCATTGGCTACCAGCACTTCCACAGGTCCGTGCGCCTCTTCGACGATCTTGAAGGCAGCGTCGATTGATGTCTCGTCCGTGACGTCGGCCTTGACGCCCAGGATGCCCTCAGGCAGTTCTGTTTCACTGCGGTAGGTGACGGCCACCTTGTCACCGTTGGCAAGGAACGATTCGGCGATGGCGAGGCCGATGCCCCGGTTGCCGCCGGTAATGAGGACACTGCGGCCGGTGGATACTGCTTCAGACATGCTTTCGCTCCAGGTTCCGCGGCATTCTTTTGCCGCTATGAAGAGGGATTTTCCTGATTCGATCCTATCCGCAGCCCGCTGCAACCCCCGGGTAACCGGCAACCAGCGCGGTTTGGGCGGTTACAGCCTTGGTGAGAGAATTGAGAGAGGCCTTTGGAGCGTGATGATTCAGTTGTGACACGAGAAAACAGTCCCCTGCAGCAAGTGCCCGGGGAACCGGACGCTGTTTCCAGCGACCCCGAGGTCCACAGCATCACCGATGCCGCGGCCGCACACTCCGAAGACATGCGTGACCGCATGATTAAGTATGCGGTGGCCATGGGCATCCGCATGGTCTGTATCATCCTGATTTTCGTGGTTGACGGCTGGTTCAAGATCATCGCCATCGCTGGTGCCGTGTTCCTGCCTTGGATTGCTGTGGTCATAGCAAATGGCAACGACAAAGCGGAGGACCACAGCGAGTCCCTGCTGGATTACGTGGCCGTTCCTGAGATCGAACGTTCCCCGGAGCCGGAAGAAGCTCCTGCGGACGGGCCGACAGTGCTTCAAGGAGAACTGGTGGACGACGAACCACCAAGCAAACAAGCGGGCCCCGCAACGGGCCATGCAAGCGAGGCCGGGCATCCCGGCGACGAACGGGCGGCTTCATGAATATCTTCAATCTTGGCGGCCCGGGTGGGGCCAGCCAGGAGTCCGAACGTGCCACGGGTCCGGCTTTGTGCTCCCGTAAAGGCTGCAGAGCCGGCGCCCAATGGCAACTCCTTTGGAACAATCCCCGCATCCACACGCCGGATCGACGCAAGGTGTGGTTATCGTGCGGTGACCACCGGGACTGGCTGGAGGACTACCTGCAGACGCGTGGCCTGTGGAAAGAAACTGTGCCGTTCACGGCCAGTCAAGAAGCAGCAAATGGGGCCGGCTGAATGTATCGTTTCCTCTTCTCCAGCAAGTGGCTGGGATACTTCGTGCTGGCTGTCATCTTCGCCACAGCCTGCGTTTTCCTGGGCCGCTGGCAGATGGACCGCAGGGCTGAAACGCTGGCCGAGATCAATCGCGTGGTGAGCAACTACTCGGCAACTCCCATTCCCTACACGGAGATTAAAGAGCAGTTCGACGCCCTGGACCCCGAGCGGGAATGGACCCAGGTTGAATTGCGTGGGAGCTACGACGTCGATGGTCAGCGGGTTGTGCGGAACCGGCCGCTGAACGGCCAGCCAGGTTACGACGTCGTGGTTCCTTTTCGGCTGACCACAGGCGAAGCCGTGGTGATCGACCGGGGTTGGCTGCCGATCGGAAACAACACGCCAGGCCGTCCTGACGTCATTCCGGCTCCTCCCACTGGCGAGGTGACAGTGGTAGCGCGGCTAAAGCCCGCCGAACCCAAGCTGGATCGGGGCGCGGTGGACGGTCAGCTGGCCTCCATTGACCTGGCCGGATTCGCCAGTGAACTTCCCTACCCCATCGCCACCGGGGCGTACGGGCAACTGGCCAGCGAAGCCCCCGCAGTGCAGCCGATGCCCACGCCCTTCCCCAAGCCTGCCACCGAAGAAGGAACGCACCTTTCCTACTCTTTGCAGTGGTTCGCCTTTGGCGTGCTGATGTTTATCGGGTTCGGATACGCTGCGCGGCAACAAGCCCGGAATGCGGCAATCGATGCTGAAGAGGAAGAGGACGAACAAATCCTCGCCGCCGGTGGCACACCCAAGCAGCGCACCCCTGCTCCCCGTAAAAACAGGCGGCGCACGTCCGAAGAAGAGGAAGACGCCATCCTGGATGCACAAGGCTACTGAGTGATTCCGGATCCCGTACTCAACGTAAAGTCAGCCCTGACCGCGGCCGGCGCTCAGGACACGGTTCGGATTTTCGAGGACAAGGTCCCGACGGCGGCCGCCGCTGCATTGGTCCTGGGATGCGAGGTGGCCGCGATCACCAACAGCCTGGTCTTCGAGCTCAACGGCGCACCTTTGCTCATCCTTGCCAGTGGTGCGGCGAGGGTGGACACGGGGCTCGTGGCGGATCACTTGGGCACAGGCAAGATCCGCCGCGCCACACCGGATTTCGTGCTGGCGCACACCGGCCAGGAAGTAGGCGGAGTCGCGCCCGTGGGCCATCCGAAGAAGCTCCGCACGATTCTGGACGTCTCACTCCAAACGCGCCCGGTCCTCTGGGCCGGCGCAGGAGATCACAACTCGATGTTCTCCATCACGTACGAAGAGCTGGCACGCATCACCGCAGCGGAACCCCTGCAGGTCCGCTAGGCAGCGCGAAGGCGACAAGCCCGCGAGCGGAGCGCGCAGCGGAACGCAACCAAACGCTCCGCTGGCGGCCCGCCCCAGGGCTTACGCCAGAGTAATGAGGTCCAGGTAGTCTTCGTTCCAGTGGTCTTCAACGCCGTCGGGGAGCAACACAACGCGCTCCGGGTTCAGTGCCGACACGGCACCTTCGTCGTGACTGACCATGACGACGGCGCCGCTATAGTTCTTGAGCGCCCCCAGGATTTCGGCGCGACTGGCAGGGTCCAGGTTGTTGGTGGGCTCATCAAGGAGCAGCACATTCGCGCTGGAGGCCACGATTGTGGCCAAGGCCAAGCGGGTCTTCTCACCGCCGGAAAGTACGCCTGCGGGCTTGTCGACGTCGTCGCCGGAGAACAGGAATGAACCCAGGATGCCTCGGACTTCGGCGTCTTTCATGTCCGGGGCTGAAGACCGCATATTTTCCAGGACCGTGCGGTCGACGTCGAGCGTTTCATGCTCCTGGGCGTAGTAGCCCACCTTGAGGCCGTGCCCGGGGATGATGTCGCCAGTGTCGGGCTTATCAACACCGGCCAGCATGCGCAGAAGGGTGGTCTTGCCGGCACCGTTAAGGCCAAGGATGACCACCTTGGAACCGCGATCAATGGCCAGGTCTACATCCGTGAAAATTTCCAATGAGCCATAGGACTTGCTCAGCCCCTCCGCCGTCAGCGGGGTCTTGCCGCATGGTGAGGGATCCGGGAAACGCAAGGCGGCCACGCGGTCGTTTTCGCGCACGGCCTCCAATCCACTGAGGAGCCTCTCGGCGCGCTTGGCCATGTTCTGGGCAGCCACGGCCTTGGTGGCCTTGGCGCGCATCTTGTTGGCTTGGTCGATCAGGACCTGCGCCTTCTTTTCGGCATTGGCGCGTTCGCGCTTCCGGGCGCGCTCATCCGTTTCGCGCTGCAGCAAGTAGCGCTTCCAGTCCATGTTGTAGAAGTCGATCTGTGCGCGGTTGGCATCCAACAGGAAGACCTTGTTCACCGTTGCTTCGAGCAGGTCCGTGTCGTGACTGATCACGATCAAGCCGCCTTGGTGGTTCTTCAGGAAGTCGCGCAGCCAAGTAATGGAGTCGGCGTCAAGGTGGTTGGTGGGCTCGTCGAGGAGCAGGGTTTCCGCGTCCGAGTAAAGGATGCGTGCCAACTCGACACGGCGCCGCTGGCCACCTGAGAGGGTCTTCAACGGCTGGTTGAGGAGCCGATCCGGCAGGGCGAGGTTGGAGGAGATCGCAGCGGCTTCGGCTTCAGCAGCGTAGCCGCCACCCGAGAGGAACTCAGCTTCGAGGCGATCGTAGCGGTTCATGGCTTTGCGCTGCACGGCCGCATCATCGCTTGCCATGTCCTCATGGGCCTTCTTGAGCTTGCCTACCACGACGTCCAAGCCGCGGGCGGAAAGGATACGGTCCCGGGCAAGCTGCTCCATGTCCGGCGTCCGCGGGTCCTGCGGCAGGTAGCCGATCTCACCGCTGCGGGTGACTTTGCCGCCTGCCGGAAGGCCTTCGCCGGCAAGGACCCGGGTGAGGGTTGTCTTGCCGGCGCCGTTGCGTCCGACGAGACCAATCTTGTCCCCTTTGTCCACCCTGAAGTTGACCTGGTCCATGAGCAGGCGTGCGCCGGCGCGGAGTTCGAGGTCCTGGACGGTAATCAATTCGGGTGATGCCTTTCAATGGGGAACGCTCGCGGGGACCGGTGGGTCCGATAAGTGCGGCGGGATGTGGCCGTGAGAACAGCCTGTTCAAGTCTACCGGTACCCCGGCCGCAGGCTGACATCGGCCCTCGAAAGAGAAAACTGTGCCAACGGCCAAACAATTCCCGAAAGACTTTGTGGGAAGGCTCCAAAATACCGCCCCCCGTCCCTCCGTACCCTCGACATCAGGGGAAACAACTTTCATTGCACCGCACCCGATAGGACCGTCATGAGCCAGACCCAACCTGACACTGCTGCCACTTCCGACGCAACAGTGCAACGCACCGCATCCTCCCGTAAACGCTGGACCGCCACCGACCTCGGCCTCATCGCCGTTTTCGCTGCCCTCGTCGCCGCCTCCGCGATCGTCCCCGGCATTCCGGTAGGCGCCCTTGGCGTTCCCATCACCTTGGTGACCCTGACGGTGATGCTCAGCGGGCTGGTGCTGGGCGCCGGGCGCGGGTTCGCCGCCGTCGGGCTCTATGTGCTGCTCGGCTTCGCCGGGCTGCCGATCTTCGGCGGCGGCCGTAGCGGACTGGGGATTCTCGCGACGCCCTCCGCCGGTTACATCATTGCGTTCCCCCTGGCCGCAGCGGCAACCGGATACCTTGCGGGGGTCGTCATCCGTCGGACGGTTAAGTTCCGTGCGCTGTGGCTCTTCGCCGCGGCAATGGTAAGCAGCATCGTGGTCATCCACGCGCTGGGCATCCTTGGAATGATGGTCAATGCCAAATTGGACTTCACAAAGGCGCTCCTCGCAGACTTCCCGTTCGTGCCCGGTGACGTCCTCAAGAACGTCCTGGCTGTGATCATCGCCATGGCGATTCACAAGGCTTTCCCGGACGTCCTGGTGCGTCGGGTCAAATAAAGCAGGAACAATCAGTAGATGAACTCCATCAGTTTCAGCAGTGTCTCGGTGCGCGTCCCGGTTGATGGAAGCGACGTGCCCAAGACGTTGCTGCAGGACATTTCCCTGGACTTGACCGAGCGCAGGATCGGGGTGATCGGCGCTAACGGATCCGGGAAATCCACCCTTCTCCGCCTCCTGAACGGTTTGGTTGTCCCGAGCGAAGGCACTGTTGTGGTCCACGGCGGCGACAGCGTCGTCGACGTCCGTCGCGTTCGCGGCAATGTGGGCTTCGTCTTCACTGATCCCCTGTCCCAGTTGGTGATGCCAACGGGGCGGGAGGACGTTGAGCTCTCCCTGCGCCGTTCCATCAAAAACTCCAAGGAGCGGGCAGCGCGGGCAGAAACAGTACTGGATCGTTTCGGATTGCTGCACCTTGCCGATCAAAGCATCTACGAACTTTCCGGTGGTGAAAGGCAGTTGTTGGCACTGGCTGCAGTCCTGGCTGTTGATCCGGCCGTTCTGGTCCTTGACGAACCGTCCACCCTCCTGGACCTCCGGAACCGTGAACTCCTGCGGCGTACCGTAGCCGAACTGGACCAACAGGTGATCATGTCCACGCACGATCTCGACCTCGCGCTCGACATGGACCGGGTGCTGGTGGTGGAGTCCGGACGAATCGTATTCGACGGCGATGCTGCCGAGGGCGTCGCACGTTACCGTGCGCTGTGCGCGGCTGCCCTGCCCAGCAGCCCCTTAGGTGATGTGTCGAAGTGAGGGGCCATGGATTCCTGATTGCAAATTACGTTCGCGGAAACTCGATCATCCACCGAACTCCCCTATGGCTGAAATTTCTGGTGGTAGCCGCCTGCGGAACGGCGTCTTTCCTCATTGTGGATTGGACCGTATCCCTTGTGGTCTTCGCCATCATGTGCGGCTTGTTCCTCCTGACCGGCGCCGGCCTCCGCCGACTTCTGAGGGCCATCTGGATGGTTACGCCCATCCTGCTGGTCATCGGTCTCTTCCAGTGGTGGCAACTCGGTGGACCCACCGCAGCACGCATCGTACTGAATGTGCTTATTTGTGTGGTGGCAGCGTCCGTGCTGACAGCCACCACCCCCGTGCAGGCGCTGCTGGACGGGGTGGTGGCCTTGGCAAAACCGTTCCGGCGTTTCGGTGCCGATCCTGAACGATTCGCCTTGACCATCGCAGTAATGCTGCGGAGCATTCCGTTCATTGCGGGCACTTTCTCGGACGTACGGGACTCCGCCCGGGCACGCGGCCTTGAACGCAATCCCCGCGCACTGGTCCTTCCTGTCTTCATCACTACTGTGGCGTACGCCCGTCAAACCGGCGACGCGTTGGCAGCCCGCGGACTGGGCGAACCGGAAAGGGACTAAAACCTGGTGTACTGCAGCAGTGCTGCGGTTCCCATGCCGCCTGCAATGCTGATCATTGCCAACGCCAACGGAGTCTCTCCATCCGTTGCATAGCGGCCCCGTGCCTGGGCCATCAACCGCGTCACCAGGACCGCTCCCGAGGCACCGTAGCCGTGGCCCAAAGCCAGGGCGCCGCCGTCCAGGTTGGCTCGCTCAGGATCTACGCCTAAGTAATCCAGGCATGCAATCGTTTGGGAGGCGAACGCCTCGTTGAACTCAATCAGGTCAAGGTCTCCTGCGGCCACGTCGTGGCGGCTTAGGAGGCGTTCGGCGGCGTGGGCTGCTCCGATACCAAGGAGTTCCGGATCAACCCCCGCCGTGTCGCACCCCAGTACCAATAGTCCGTCCGAGGCTCCCATCTCGCGGGCCCGCTCGAGTGACGTTATGACCACCGCTGAGGCTGCGTCTGCGTCGAAGCAGGAGTTGGCCGCCGTGACCGTTCCATCCGGTACGAACGCAGCAGGGAACCTCGACATCAGCGGCGCCCGCAGGGTTGCTTTGGGGCCGTCATCGAAATCCACCAGATTTTCGTTGCTCTTGAGCGGAACGATCTCATCCGCAAAGGAGCCCGCACTTGCCGCCTCAACCGCGCGGCGATGGCTCCGGAGTGCGTACTCGTCCTGTTTCTCCCGGGTCACGCCAAACGCGCGGGCCACGTTCTCCGCCGCAACACCCATGTCAGGGTCGCCGAACTGCGGAGGCACAAAGCTGGCCCTTGAGTAAAACTCCAGTTCGCCGTCGTCGGTTCTGTTGGCCCTGGCCGGTGCGGTACTGATGCTCTCAACGCCGCCGGCAAGGTACAGCGGATCACCCCCCGCAGCCACCAGCCGTGACGCCAGCGCAATGGCGTCCAGGCCTGAACCGCACTGCCGATCAACGATAAGGCCCGGTACGGTGACGGGCAAGCCGGCCTGGAGTGCGGCAAACCGGGCCACATTCCCTCCCCCGCCCACGGCGTTTCCGATGATGACATCATCCACATCAGCAGGTTCCGCATTTATTTGCTGCAGAAGAGAACCCAACACGGGTGCCAGGAGATCCGGCGCGCGGAGATGCTTCAGTTGCCCGTTGGCGCGACAAATCGGAGACCGGAGCGCGGCGATGATGACGGGTTGCCGGGATTCGTTGAACCCGTGTTGCAACACTTCGACGCCAGGCTTGCCGCTAGCCAAAGGGCTGCCGTTACCCAAGGGGCTGTGCCCGGGGGTCATGATTCTTGATCCAGTCCAGCAGGACTTTCCTGCTGACCTTGCCCCGGTCAGTCATGGGCAACTCCGCCAATAAGTAGTACTGCAACGGCCATTTATCCCGTGCCAGCAGACCATCCAGGCCCGTGCGCAGCTGCGTGGCGGTGACCGCACCATAGGCAGGCACGACGCCGGCAATCACCTTTTGGCCGCGGATATCGTCAGGTGCCCCGGCGGCAATCGCAACGTCCACGCCGGGCACGGAGGCAACTGCAAGCTCAACCTCATGCGGGTAGACGTTCTTTCCAGAGGTGATAATCATGTCCGAGCGGCGGCCGAGAATGTGAAGGGTGCCGTTTTCCAGGAAGCCCTGATCCCCCACGGTGTACCAGCCGTCAAGGCACCGCAGGGCTTGGCCATCGTCTCCCCAAAGGTAGCCGTTGCTGACCATTCCGCTGCGAACGCTGATATTGCCGTGTTCGCCGTCCGGCACGGGTCTGCCGGTGTCATCGAGGATGCTCAGGTCAACACCCGGGAAAGGCAAGCCAATGCCGGTGCCACCGGCGTCCAGTGGTTCACCAGCGGCAAGGCGGGTGCCGGAAACAAAGCTCAACTCGGAGGCACCGTAGTACTCATAAATGGCCGCATGGGGCGCCCACCGCCGGGCCGCCTCCAAGGTCCGGGCGTCCAACTTGGAACCCGCGCAAATGATGCTACGGATGCCGGAAGCATCAACGTCGCCGGCGAGTCCCCGTTCGCTGAGTAGACGCAGCGCCGTAGGTGCCAGGACCAGCCGGGTGATTCCGTCGTGACTGATGGCAGCATGGGCGTCGCCGACGTCGAACGACTCAAGCGTGTGGAACGCGGCCCCCGCGTACAGGCATTCCGAGAGGGCATACAGGTTCAGGCTGGCCGACAGGGGCCCCGGCGCCAGGGTGCAATCGTCCTGCGTAAGGCCAAAAAATTCGATGGACGCTTCGAACGACACTTGCCAGGAACGACGCGACCTGGTGAACGCTTTGGGAACCGAAGTAGTGCCGGACGTGAGACCGATGAGGAAGGTACTTGACGGGTTTCCGTCTACCAACCCGGCATCAATGGTGGTGGTGGTCCCGACAACGCGTGATGAAACTTCCTCGATCATGGGAAGCGGCCATTCGGGATCCAGCACCGCACAGCGACGCTCCCCCGCCACCGCGGCCGCGTAGCGCTCAACAAAGCGCACGGAGTTGGGCTCGGCAAGAACAGTAGTGGCAGTCGTGTCGCCCAGCAGCCCTGCTGCAGCGTCGCGAAGTCCCGCCCAGGTGAGCCGGCTGCTGCCCACAACGACGGCGGTGTCGTGGGGGCGCTCTTCGGCCCAGAGCTGAAGTTTGTCCAGGAAAGGCATCCACACAATTTTACGGCAGTGTTCGGCCCCGGGCACCAAAAGTGACGTCTATTCTGACTGTATGAGTTTCAATGACGGCGCGCAGCTTGACCCCTCGCAAGTAGAAGACCGACGTGGCGGCGGCATGGGCCGCGGCACCAAGATCGGCGGTGGCATCGGCGGTGGAATAGTGGTGCTGTTGCTTGCACTTTTCGGTATCAATCCCAACATCCTCGGGGACCTGACAGGTAGCGGAAGCCAGCCACCCGCCGTCGAAAGTGGTGGCGGGGCCGGAGGTGTCCAGGAATGCCAGACAGGCGCCGATGCGGACAAACGGCTGGACTGCCGGATCACAGGGACAGTGAACAGCCTCAATGCCTTTTGGCCTGCCTACCTTGCTGACTACAACGTGCAGTATCCCCGTCCCAAGACCGTCATTTTTAGCCAAGCCACAAACACCGGTTGCGGTTCGGCCACAAGTGCCGTGGGTCCGTTCTACTGCCCTGCGGACACCACCGCATACTTTGATCCTGGATTCTTTGATGACCTGGTAACCCGGTTCGGCTCCTCAGGAGGTCCCCTGGCACAGGAGTATGTCGTGGCCCACGAATTTGGTCACCACGTCCAGAATGTCCTCGGTAACCTTGACCAAGCCCAGCAGGACCCACAAGGTCCCCAGTCCGGCGCCGTCAGGGTGGAGCTCCAGGCTGATTGTTATGCGGGACTTTGGGTGCGGCACGCCACCACCCAAACGGACGCCAGCGGCAAGCCCTTCCTTGATCCCCTGACCCAGCAGGACCTGCAGGATGCGCTCTCGGCCGCTTCCGCCGTTGGTGATGACCGGATCCAGGAGGCGGCTACCGGCAGGGTGTCTCCTGAATCCTGGACCCACGGGTCCAGTGAGCAGCGGCAGAAGTGGTTCTATCAGGGATACACCACGGGCGATATCAACAAGTGCGACACCTTTGGGGTGGCTGCGCCGTAGTGCATTTGACGACATGAAATAAGGAAGGGTTCCGGGCTTGCCGCCCGGAACCCTTCCTTGTGCCCGCCGAAGCGAGCGAAAACTGCTGATCAGATGTTGAAGCCGAGGGCCCGCATCTGGTCCTTGCCGTCGTCGGTGATCCGCTCGGGACCCCATGGCGGCATCCATACCCAGTTCAGGCGCCAATCATCAACCACGCCGTCGAGGGACTTGCCCACCTGCTCTTCAAGCACGTCCGTCAGCGGGCAAGCCGCCGTGGTCAGCGTCATGTCGATCAGGAGTGCGCCGTCTTCGTCGGAGTACTTGAGCCCGTAGAGAAGGCCCAGGTCCACAATGTTGACTCCGAGTTCCGGGTCAATAACGTCCTTGAGCGCTTCTTCGACGTCCTCGAGACTGGTTCGCGCCGTGTTGATTTCGGTCATGGAACGATCCTAACTAGGCCTGCACAGCAGGAGCAACGGCAACGCCTGCGCCTGGAGCATAGCGGTCGTAGCCCTCATCTTCAAGACGGTCGGCGAGCTCGGGTCCGCCCTCTTCAACAACCTTGCCGTCAACGAACACGTGAACGAAGTCCGGCTTGATGTAGCGCAGGATACGGGTGTAGTGGGTGATGAGCAGGGTGCCCATGTTGCCCTCTTCGTGCGCGCGGTTAACGCCCTCGGAGACAACCTTCAAAGCGTCGACGTCCAGGCCGGAGTCGGTCTCGTCAAGGATGGCGAACTTCGGCTTGAAGAGTTCGAGCTGAAGGATTTCAACGCGCTTCTTCTCACCACCGGAGAAGCCTTCGTTGACGTTGCGCTGTGCGAAGTCGGCGTCGATACGGAGCTGCTGCATGGCTGCCTTGACGTCCTTGGTCCAAGTGCGCAGGGCCGGTGCTTCGCCGTCGATCGCCGTTTTGGCGGTCCGCAGGAAGTTGGTCATGGTGACGCCGGGAACCTCTACCGGGTACTGCATGGCCAGGAAGACGCCTGCACGGGCGCGCTCGTCCACGCTCATTTCCAGCACGTCTTCGCCATCCAGCGTGATGGTGCCGCTGGTGACGTTGTAGCGCGGGTGGCCGGCGATGGTGGAGGCAAGCGTGGACTTGCCCGAGCCGTTGGGGCCCATGATGGCGTGCGTTTCACCGGTCTTGATGGTGAGGCTGACGCCCTTCAGGATCTCCTTGGTGCCCTGCTCCGTCTCGATGCTGACGTGCAGGTCCTTGATTTCAAGAGTTGACATGCTCTTCTTTCTTTCCGTTCGTAAGTCTGGCGGTACTGGGCGCTCAGTAGTGATCTACCGAGGCGCCGTTCACAACGTTGGTCACGTCCACGTAAACGTCGTCTCCGTCGATGGTGACGGCGAAAACGGGGACGGGGTCGTAAGCAGGCAGCTGGAGGGGCTGTCCGCTGCGGAGGTCGAACTGGGAACCATGTCCCCAGCATTCAATCGCGCAGCCTTCAACCTCACCTTCGGACAACGAGATGTCCGCGTGCGAGCAGGTATCGGCGATGGCGTGGATGTCGCCCATCGAGTCCCTGACGATGGCTACGGGGTAGTCATCAATCAGGACGCGCAGCGCTTGCTTGACCTGGATGTCATTGGCGTTGCATACCAGTTCGCCCTTGGTTTCTTCACTCATTGTTGTTCTGCCTGGCCTGTCTTAGTTGTCGGTCGCGGCGAGTTCGCGCTCAACAGCTGCGGTCAGGCGCTCTTCGATTGCCGGGACCTTGATCTGCTGGATGATCTCGTTGAGGAAGCCTCGGACCACCAGGCGGCGTGCAACCTTTTCCGGAATGCCACGGGCCATGAGGTAGAACAGGTGCTCGTCATCAAAACGGCCGGTGGCGCTGGCGTGGCCGGCACCTTCAATCAAACCGGTTTCGATTTCGAGGTTCGGAACTGAGTCCGCACGGGCACCATCGGTGAGGACCAGGTTACGGTTGGCCTCGTAAGTATCCGTGCCTTCGGCTTCCTTGCGGATCAGGACGTCGCCGACCCATACGCTGTGGGCGTTGCGGCCCTGAAGGGCGCCCTTGTAGAGCACCCGCGACTTGCAGTTGGCCACTGCGTGGTCAACGAACAGCCGCTGCTCAAGGTGCTGTCCGGCGTCTGCGAAGTACAGGCCGAACATTTCGACGTCGGCACCCGGCGCGGTGAAGCGCGTGGACGGCGTAACGCGCACGAGGTCGCCGCCAAGGCTGACCACGATGTGCTTGAACTTGGCATCGCGGCCGATCTTTGCCTGCTGCGATGACGCGTGGACAGCGTTATCCGCCCATTCCTGCAAGGACACGACGGTCAGTTCAGCGCCGTCTTCAACGATGATTTCCACGTTTTCGGACACAACGGCGGAACCCTGGTGGTCCAGAACCACAACGGCCTTGGAGAAGCGTTCTGCCACAATCACGATGTGCTGGGCAGACGGTGCCTCCCCAGCGCCGGTAATCAGGACAGAAACTTCACTCTCGGCCTGCAGCTCGGCGGGCACCGTGACGACAGTGGCCTCGGCGAAGTTCTCCCACGCGTTGGCAGACACGAGGTCCTCCGGGATGGCCGCCTGGCCAATGCGCTTGTCATCGCGGCCAACGGTTTCAACAACGACGCCGGCCGGTGCAGTGACGCTCACAGCCGGAGCTGCGCCATTGAGGACTTCGGTGTGGAGGCCACGGAGGCGCTTCAGCGGCGTGAACCGCCAGTCTTCCTCGAGGCCGTTAAGCGGCTTGAAGTCCGCCATCTTGTAAGAGGTGAGACGACCCGCACGGGAGCTGTCCGGAATCCCTACGCCGCCACCATGCGAGTGGCTCTTGGCCGAAGCACCGGCGAGCGGACCAGCGGAAGGCTGCTCCGACGTCGTGCTGGTGTTCGTTCCGGTGTTGACGGGCGAAAGGTTCTCGCCTTCCTCGGTGAAGCCGTTGATAAACGGCTGGGCCGAGGGCGCGCCAATGCGCGCCTTTTCAGTAGTGATATCAGTCATTGTTAACCGACGGACCCTTCCATCTGCAGTTCAATCAGGCGGTTCAGCTCAAGAGCGTATTCCATGGGCAATTCACGCGCGATCGGCTCGATGAAGCCGCGCACGATCATGGCCATGGCCTCGTCCTCAGGCATGCCGCGGGACATCAGATAGAAGAGCTGCTCTTCGCTGACGCGTGAAACGGTGGCCTCGTGGCCCATCACAACGTCATCCTCGCGGATGTCGATGTACGGGTACGTGTCCGAACGGGAAATGGTGTCCACCAGGAGGGCGTCACAACGAACGGTGTTGGCCGAGTGCTTGGCGCCTTCACGGACCTGTACCAGGCCGCGGTACGCAGCGCGTCCGCCGCCGCGGGCCACGGACTTGGAAATGATGGAGCTCTTGGTGTTCGGTGCGATGTGGACCATCTTGGAGCCGGTGTCCTGGTGCTGGCCCTCGCCGGCGAAAGCGATGGACAGCGTCTCGCCCTTGGCGTGCTCGCCAACGAGGTAGACGGCCGGGTACTTCATGGTCACCTTGGAACCGATATTGCCATCGATCCACTCCATGGTGGCGCCCTCTTCGCAGATGGCGCGCTTGGTAACCAGGTTGTACACGTTGGTGGACCAGTTCTGGATGGTGGTGTAGCGGACGCGGGCGCCCTTCTTCACGATGATCTCCACAACAGCCGAGTGCAGCGAGTCCGAGGTGTAGATCGGAGCCGTGCAGCCTTCGATGTAGTGAACGTAGGAGTCCTCATCGGCGATGATCAGCGTGCGCTCGAACTGGCCCATGTTTTCCGTGTTGATACGGAAGTATGCCTGGAGGGGGATGTCAACGTGCACGCCCTTGGGCACGTACACGAAGGATCCGCCGGACCATACGGCCGTGTTCAGTGACGCGAACTTGTTGTCGCCCACCGGGATGATGGTGCCGAAGTACTCCTGGAAGATCTCCGGGTGCTCCCGCAGGGCGGTGTCAGTGTCCAGGAAGATGACGCCCTGGGCTTCCAGGTCCTCGCGGATCTGGTGGTAGACGACCTCGGACTCATACTGGGCTGCGACGCCGGAAACCAGGCGGCTGCGCTCAGCTTCCGGGATGCCGAGCTTTTCGTAGGTGTTCCGGATGTCTTCCGGAAGGTCTTCCCACGTTGCCGCCTGCTTCTCGGTGGAGCGCACGAAGTACTTGATGTTGTCGAAGTCGATGCCCGAGAGGTCTGCACCCCAGGTAGGCATGGGCTTGCGGTCGAAGTACTTAAGGCCCTTGAGCCGCAGATCGAGCATCCATTCGGGCTCGTTCTTCTTCGAGGAAATGTCGCGGACGACCTCCTCGTTGAGGCCACGACGGGCGTTGGCGCCTACGTCGTTCTTGTCGGCCCAGCCGTACTCGTAGTTTCCGATACCGTGCAGTTCGGGATTCTTCTCCAGAATCTCCGAGATCACAGTGCCGTCAGCTACCGCTTTCTCTGCTATTTGGTCCGTCATCACGGCCTTTCTTGCTGGTTGTTTGATTCCTGGTACGGGTTCCCGGGCTGCTCTGCGACATCTGGGGATGCCGTGGCAGCCGGGCGCCCGGTAGGTATGTGGGTGGTGCAGACGTGTCCGCCCTGCGCGAGCGTGGAGAGGCGCCGGACATCGACACCCACCAAGCGCGAGAAGACCTTGGTCTCCGTGTCGCAGAACACGGGAAACTCTGCGGCTAGCCGCTGAATCGGGCAGTGGCCTTGGCAAAGCTGGACACTGGACAACGCTGCCGGCAGTGGCGCCTTGGCTTCGATGGAGTGGGCTGAGGCAACAAAGCCATCACGACTGAGGGCCTTTGACAGTGCCATGGCGCGGGCCGTGATGTCATCACCGGCGGCTTCCACCTCGGGGGCGTAGCGGCGTTCCATGTCCGAGAAGCGTTCCTCCGCGTACTCCCGGACTGCGTCCTCGCCGGCAAGTTCCTGAAGGCGCCTTAGCGCGGAGCTGGCAATATTCAGGTAGTCGTCGCCGAGCTTGGACTGCCCCTGTGAGCTGAGGACGTAGCGGCGCGCCGGGCGGCCTGCGCCGGAACCGGCTTTGGCTACTCGTTTAACTTCGATAACCCCGCTGCGTTCCAGATGGTCAAGGTGACGTCGAACTGCAGCGGGTGTGAAGCCAAGAAGGTCGCCCAGCTCCGCGGCACTTACCGGACCGTTCTCCAGTACAGCGCTCAGGACCCGGTCCCGTGTACGGTCATCCGCGTCCGGCAGCACAGGAGAAGCACCGATGGCCTCTGCCGCTGCAGCATGCCGCGTTGCGGGCATGGAAGTTGGACTGCTCATGGAATACACAACACAATCATGTCGTAATTTGTTTCATGCATCCAGTAAGGCAAGACTGACCTTAGCCAGCCGCCAAGTGTGACCGTACTACTTCCCGTAGAATACTCTGGTGCGATCCCCCGATTCCCCTGTCCTCACTATAGATGGACTCATTAAGGATGTAGGCCCCCTGGCCTCCCTTGACGGCAAAATGCTCAGGGTGGTCAGTGGGCTGTCCCTTGTGGCCGAACGCGGCCAAGTAACCGCCCTGTTGGGGGCGAACGGCGCTGGTAAAACCACCACCCTGGAGTGCGCCCAAGGCCTGCAAAAGCGGACGGGTGGACGTATTTCCCTGCTGGGAGCGGACCCCGACACGGCAGGTGCCGACCTGAGGTCCCGTGTAGGTGTGATGCTCCAGGACGGCGGCCTCCCGCCGTCGGCCCGTCCCATCCCGCTGTTGCGGCACGTCGCTGGCATGTACCAAAAGCCCATGAACGTTGACGCCCTGGTGGAACGGCTGGGAATCAGCCAGTTCAGCAGGACCAGCGTGCGCCGTCTTTCCGGGGGCCAGAAGCAGCGGCTGGCACTAGCGGCCGCCCTCGTGGGCAATCCTGAAATCCTGTTTCTCGACGAACCCAGCGCAGGGCTGGATCCGCAGTCGCGGCAAATGGTTTTCGAGCTCATTGCCGAACTGAGGGACGCCGGGATGGGCATCGTGCTGACAACGCACCTGATGGATGACGCTGAGCGCCTGGCCGACTACGTATACATCATCGACGGCGGTCACAACGTGGTGGAGGGAACGGTAGCCGAGCTGCTCCGGCACGATCACGCCGCAGACTCGGCCATCACGGATCGGACGCTCTACTTCGATGCCCCCGGAGGACTAAATTTCAACGGTGCTGTCGGTGCGGGCCTGCAGATCACCGAAACCCGCTCCGGGAGTTACTCAATCACCGGTGCCATCACGCCCAAGGACCTTGCATCATTGACGGCATGGTGGGCCGAACGGAACATCATGCCCGCCTCGCTGCGGTTGGAAGCACGTAGCCTGGAAGACGTGTTCCTGGACATTTCCGGAAGGGACCTCCGATGAGCAAGCTCCTCTCCCCCAACGCCGGACCGGCATCCCTGCCGCGCAGGATCATGCAGCAGGGCCGCTACGAAACCATCACCATGCTGCGGAACGGTGAGCAACTCATCCTCGCTGTCGTCCTGCCCCTGATGGCCCTCGTGGGCTTGGTTGTTACCCCGCTACTTGACGGCCTCGGCGGTTCCCGCGTGGACGTGGCCACGCCCGGGATTCTGGCGCTGTGCGCCATGTCCACGGCTTTCACCGGCCAGGGCATCGCCACCGGTTTTGATCGCCGCTACGGAGTACTCCGCTTCCTGTCCACTACTCCCCTTGGCAGGGGCGGGCTCATCGCGGGCAAGATTCTAGCCGTGCTGGTGGTCCTGTTCCTTCAAGTACTGGTAGTCGGTGCTGTTGCCGGACTGCTGGGATGGCAACCTCGGCTCGAGGCCTGGCTTCCCGGCGCGGGGCTTCTGGTTCTTGGCGCTGCTGCCTTCACCGCCTTGGGCTTGCTGGTGGCGGGCACCGTGCGGCCGGAAGCTACCCTGGCGATTACCAACCTGCTGTGGATCCTCCTCGGGGCATTGGGCGGCATTGTGGTGCCTGCTGAGCGATTGCCGTCGTTGCTTCAGGGGATCGTTCAATTCCTTCCCTCCGGGGCCCTGGGCCAAGCACTTCGGGACGCCTTCCTGTTGGGCGCTGTTCCCTTCCCCGCCGTAGCAGTCCTCCTCCTGTGGACCATACTGGCCGGCGCCGCGGCCATCCGCTGGTTCAAATGGAACTGACCCGTCCAGGCACCAACCACCCACGCAGAACTGAGAAGTGAGAAAACTGTGAGCACGGCATCGCGCCTACCAAAAACCGTCCAGCGATTGACCTCCAAGTTGCCAACCGAGGTCAACAAGGCCGTGAGCCGCCTGGCATTGTTGTCGCTCATTGGGCAGACCGTTCTGGTGGTAACCGGTGGTGCCGTACGACTCACAGCTTCCGGCCTGGGTTGCCCGACGTGGCCGCGCTGCACCAGCGATTCGTTGGTCAACACGCCGGAGATGGGCATTCACGGGTTCATTGAATTCGGCAACCGCCTGCTCACCTTCGCCCTCGCCGCAGTGGCCGCCATGATGTTGGTGTACTTGTGGAACCTCCGCAAGGAACGCCGCGACCTCTTCATGCTTGCATTGGGTCTCCTTGCCAGCATCCCGGCACAGGCAGTGATCGGTGGAATCACCGTACTGTCCGGCCTCAACCCCTGGGTTGTTGGCCTGCACTTCCTCGTGTCCATGGCCTTGGTGGTTTTTGCCACGCTGCTGGTCAACCGGGCTTACGGGCGGACCGGCCGCTTCATGAACCGCACCCTCCCGGACCTCCCCCCGCTTGCTCGCCCCGTGATGCTTGCTGTCGCAGTTTTCTCCGCGCTCTCTGTCATGCTGGGAGTCGTAGTTACAGGAGCCGGACCCCACGCCGGAGATGCAGATGCTCCCCGCAACGACCTCGACTGGGACCTCTTCTCGCACATCCACGCGGTCCCTGCGTACCTCATCACTGCCGGAACGCTCTTCGCGGTGTACCTGGTGGTCCGGCACAAGATCCGCGGGCCGTTCCGATCGGCGTCGTATCTTCTGCTGGGTGTCACATTGCTGCAGGCTGTCATCGGCTTCACCCAGTACTACAACGGAATCCCTGCTCTCCTGGTTGGTGCACACATGTTCGGCGCGGCCGTGCTGATGAGTGCGGCCACCAACGCCGCCGACCTGGCGAAACACAGCCCCGCCAACTAGCTTTTTCTATGCCCGGGCTCGTTCTATGCCCGGATGAGCTGGGCGGGGTTGGATCGCGAAGCCACCAGGGCCGGGTACAGCGCGGACAGGGTTCCGCTGGCCAGCCCGGCTCCGATTCCCCACAGCGCTGCATACCAAGGGATCACGGCCGCCCAACCTTCAGTGGACGCGTATAACAGGACTGCCCCCATGCCCACTGCCGCTCCGGCAGTGCCGCCTAACACTCCCACCACGGCGCCTTCCAGCAGGAACATCCCAGCCAGTGGTCCCCTCCGCATGCCCAGTGCCAGTCGAAGGGCTATTTCGCTCGACCGGGCCAGGACACCGAGGTACATCGTGGTTCCGGCACTCAAACAGGCGATGGCCAGGAGCACAATGGAGACAATGCCCACCAGCCTCCCCAGATCAGCGTCAATCCCGTGCTTGAGGTCCCGTAGGTCGGCCACGGTCTGCACCGTCACGGCGCCTGTCTCAGCGGGACTCAGCTTCTTAGGCAGCGCCTCCGCGATGGCCGCCGGCATGCCCGGATCTGTCCGTAAGACCAGGCTGGCTGCGACTCTGCTGGTCACGGGATATGAACCGACTCCCACTACCACCGACCCTGGAAGCATCGGATCCCTCCCCGGATTCTCGATGATGCCCACCACCGGAACCGGCTCACCATACAGCCAGATGACAACGCCGGGACCTGGCCTTGCGATACCCAGTTGGATGGCGGCATCCTGACCAAGGACCGCGACCGGGCCACCGAAAGATTGATCAAGCAGGCTGGCATCGCCGAAGGAAATGGTGGCCCCTTGGAGTCGGAGATAGGCCGAATCAGCCACCCGGACAGCTCCGGTGAAGACAGGCTGTTCGGGATAGGACCCAGGGCGGAAGGTCGAGGGCTGGACTATCGACGCCGATAGCTCAGCAAGAACTCCGGCTTCGAGGACGCTGGAGAGCTCCTTTGACCGCTGAAGATCCACTGCCACGGCGTCCCACGAGGCGTATCCGCCGTCACGCGTAGCCCGCACTTCGTCGCTGGCGGCTGCGTCGATCCTTGCGGACACCTTGACGGCTGCACTCTCGCTCAGCCCCATGGCGGCTACAAGCCCGCCGCTCCCCAGCAGGAATGCCAGTACCAGCAGAAGGGCCTTGGCCGGGCGGACCGTCAGCGCAGACAACGCATCCGCAACCACGTCTGCAGCTTCATGGTGGATGCGCCGGGCAAGGTGATAGGAAGCGGAACTGTCGCCTGGTGCTAATGGCGCGTCGCTGTGGACCGTAGCGGAGCCGGTGTCACCCACGATCAGCCCGTCCCGCATTGTGATGACACGATCAGCAGCAGCAGCGATGCCTGGGTCATGGGTGACCAGGACGACGGTGGTTCCTGTGGCGTGAAGCTCGCGGAGATGGACCAGGACCAGCCCGCCATTGACGGTGTCCAGGCTGCCTGTCGGTTCATCAGCGAGCACGATTCCCGGGGCTCCGATGACGGCACGTGCAATTGCCAGCCGCTGTCGTTCGCCGCCGGAGAGCAAGGAAGCGGGGGTGGCCGCCTTATGCGCAAGGCCAAACTTGTGAAGTGCGGGCATCACTAGTCGCTTTTGGACGGACAGGGCAATCCCCCTTGCACGCAGTCCGAGGACGGCATTGCGCGCGGCAGCATCGCGTCCCACCATGTGCGAGTCCTGGAAGACGAAACCGAAGAGACTGGCGCGCAGCTCGGCTCTCTGTCGCTCGCTGAGGCCCGACACGTCCGTACCCTGCACCGAGTACGTTCCTGCCGAAGCTGTGTCCAAAAGGCCGAGGACGTTGAGAAGCGTCGACTTTCCCGAGCCGGAGGGGCCAACGATAGCCACGAACTCGCCCTGATGGATGTCGAGGCGCAAACCGGCCAGGGCGGGCGCGCCGGAAAAGTCTCGCCGGACGTCCCGCATGCTAAGTATCGGACGGTGTGGTGGCGGATCGGTCGCTTCCGGGACATGCCAGTGTGAAGTCATTGCAACTTGACCTCGTCGCCTGGAGCCAACCCCTCCACGTCGGCAATGGCCGCCCACCCGTCCGCCTGTGCCATGACCTTTACGTTCACCCGCCGCGGCTCACCGTTCTTTTCCAGCAGCACGTAAGGGACACCTTCCTCCTGGCGAACCGCGATCAGGGGTACGGCCAAGGACTCCGCGGCGGCGCTGCCAGCAGTTACAGTCACGGACTGGTCCGCGGCGAATCCTTGCGTTCCGGGTGGCACGGCAAACGTGATGTCCTTTCCGGGGATTTCGTTCTTGCTTTGGTCACCCTCCAAAAAGTGGCTGACAAGCCCTACCTTGGTTTCGAGGACTGCGGAGCCGGCGCGAACAGTAACGGCCCCACCCACGGGAAAACTCTCGGACTGGACAACGTCCGCCCGGGCAACAATGGAGTCGTCAGCAATCTTTACCTGGGCAACGATGCCATCCTCACCGAGAACCGATCCGTTGCCGGCCATGGCGGCGATTGTCCCCGTGTCTCCGGGAACTTGAACGAATTCCTTCCACCGAAAAACCACCGCGTCGGGGGCCTGCTTGGTCGAAAGGGGGTGGGAGTCCACGTCCCCTGGTTTAGTCGCTTTCGGCGAAGGTGTTGAGGTTGGGGCTTCGTAACCGGCTGCCTTGTACCAGTCGATCAAGGCGCGTTGCGTGCCGGTTTCGAAGGTATCCGCCGAAGAAACGGCGTAGCCAAAGCCAGCCAATGCGCCGTGCAACGCCGCGACGTCGGGGCCCGAATCACCCAGTTCGATATCGCGGTACAGGGGCACGCCGCTGGGGAGTACGAGTAACGGCCTCCCGGACACGGCGGCCAGCAGTTCACCTGGAACCACCACGCTTCCCACCGTTTTGGCGGTTGCCGTCAAAACCAGCCTGTCAATACCTTCAGTGGAACTCGCTTTGATCGCGTGTTGTGCACCTGCCACGACCTTGCCGGAGAGCACCACCTGTTTGATGACCGCGCGACGCTCCACGGTTGCCGAAACAGGGATTACCGCGGGCGTTGACGACGAGGGCCCTGCGCTGGCAACGCTGCTGGCACCAGTCCAGTAAGCGGCGCCCAGTCCTGCCAACACCATCACCAGCAGCGCTGGAATGAGCCACCACCGGGGAACGCGCCTCATGGCTCGACCCGCCGGGGTCACCTCAGAGTCGTGCATCAGCCACACCGTGGTCCCTCAGTATTTGCCTGGCTCGTTCAACGGCGGCCGCCTTCTCTTCTGCCAAGGCGTTGAGCTCAGCCTGATGGTCCTTCATCTGTGCTGCTTGGTACTGAGCAAGGATGTCATAGGGTTTCCTGGCACCGCCGCCCGCGTCCTTGCAGTCAAGAGCCAGCAGGGCAACACGGATTTCGTCTTCTTTTGACCCTGTTGATTGCAGGTTCCAGGAACCTGCTTCAGTGAGCTTCAGGCCTCTTCCTGCCAAGCAGTCTTCCCAGCCCTGGCGGAAGGCAACGAACTCCGGGTCACGCTCTGTCAGCCCCACCGCGATGTCGGAGATCTGGTTCTGGACGGACGTATCGCCGACAAGTCCCTCCAGAAGTTCAGGTAAGCCAGCGCGCCCTACAGACTTGGTGCACCGGGATTCCGCTTCTTGTTGCTTGGAGCTAAGTGCCGGGCGCTCCGGCTGCTCCTCCATCACACCAGGAATCTTCCGGATTTCCGGTAGGGCACCATTCTTTGCGGCCAAGGCACGTGACCACTGACCATACCTGCTGTCCTGAAGTGCCTTGCCGCCGCCTCCCCAAGGAGCCACAGTGAATCCAGCTTCTTCAACGCAGTCGAAAATGAGAAACGCGACCGCCGAATTGACCATGACGTTTTCCCTGTCGGAGTACCAGTAGGCACTCATGGGCAGCACAATCTCTCCGGTCATCTCATTGAGGGAGGCCCGCGCGTTCGCTCCGGCGCTCCGATCAATCGTAGGCAAACTGAGGGTGGGCCCGGGTTCCGACGGACGGGCGGGTTCGCTGGAGCACGACGTGCCGGCGATAGCAACCAGCATCGCCAGCACGCCAAGTGCCGCGGACGGCATCCTTTGGATCTTGAACGCCAAGAGACTAGCCCCAGACGCTCGTGATTTCGTCGTCCCAGTTCCGGGTGGACGTCATGTAGAGTCCGCGCAGATCATTTGAGGCATTGCCGGCCCGAAAAACCACATTGTGGCCAACAAAATTGCTGTCAACATAGAAATAGACATAAGGCGAAGCTGGATCTGCGGCAGGTCCAACTACTAAGGAACTCCCCTTATCATTGGCGTCCACGCCCACGTTGTACGTGACCCAGCCAAAGGACCTGGAGGTCCCCGTGAACCAGTAGTTGTCGTATAGGCATACTCGTGCGGTGGAGCACGCCGGTGCGGCCTGGGCTGCAGATACCCCGGTCAATACAGAGGCTGAAACAACTGCAAGCACCCCGGCGGTGCGCAGGATGTTTTTCATGAGAATCCCCAATGCTCGTGTGAAGTGGAACAACTCTGTTCCATCTCGAACGGTAAGTAGCCTTGAGCACCACCTAGGCTGCTTTTCGAGGATCTAGGTGGCGTTCAGGCAAAAGATAAGTGTTCAGGGGGTCCAAACTAGGTGCTGCAATGCGGCTTCTAGGTGTTGATCTCTTGGTTTGCGCTGGTTAAAGGAGTTGCCACCCTTGTCCGCCATAGTGGTCATGTGCTGGAGACGACTGTGTTGGTGGAGGGCGAGAGCGACCGGCTGGCAGTGGAAATGCTGGCTAAAAGGCTTGGCCACGACCTAAGGATGGAACGCGTTTCGGTTGTGCCCATGAATGGCGCCACGAGCATCGTGCGCTTCCTCGACCGCTATGGCCCGCATGGGGCGGGCCACCGATTGTTGGGTCTCTGCGATTTCGGCGAGGCCGTGGGCATTGGCCGTGCCCTCATGCGGGCTGGCATGGGGGCAGGCCCGCTGGAAGACCATGGCTTCCAGGTCTGTAAAGCCGATTTGGAGGACGAACTCATCCGATGCCTTGGCGTGGATGCCGTGCTCGACGTCATTGCGGACCAAGGGGAGCTCGCGTCCTTTGAGCTCCTTCAACGCCAGCCCTCGTTGCGGGCCCGGTCTGTGGAGGGGCAGTTACGGCGGTTCTTCGGGGGGCGCAGCGGGAATAAGATCCGATACGCGCCTCTGCTTGTCAACGCGCTACCGGAAGGACAGGCGCCTCCTCCGCTGGCTCGACTGTGCGGTCGTATGGTTTTCTGAGACAGCTTGATGGGAGATTCGCTTCAGATGACCACGCCCA
>NZ_JCAXEJ010000049.1:0-574 GCF_059759005.1 Paenarthrobacter sp. GQ52 | reverse complement strand
CCCCCAACTGCCCGGTGCGTAGGGTTGGGGTTGTTCATCGAGCCCGGCCCAGTATTCCTCGAACGGGTCAAGGATCTTCCAGGACAGTTCCACTTCCTGGTGCCGCGGGAACAAAGGGGGTTCGCCCAGGAGCACGTCCAGGATGAGCCGTTCGTAGGCTTCGGGGCTGGATTCGGTAAAGGAGTGCCCGTAGCCGAAGTCCATGGTCACATCACGGACTTCCATCTGCGTGCCCGGGACCTTGGACCCGAACCGGATCGTGGCGCCCTCGTCGGGCTGGACCCGGATCACCACGGCGTTCTGGCCGAAGTCATCATCGTTGTGGTCACGGAAGAGCAGGTTCGGTGCCCGCTTGAACACCACCGCGATCTCGGTCACCCGCCGGCCCAGGCGCTTACCGGCACGCAGGTAGAACGGCACACCATTCCACCGGCGGGTATTGATATCCACCCGGATCGCAGCATAAGTTTCGGTCTTCGAATCAGCCGGGATCCCGTCCTCATCCAAATACCCCAGGACTTCCTCCCCGCCCTGCCACCCGCCGGTGAACTGACCCCGCGCCGAATGCGTGGAC
>NZ_JCAXEJ010000048.1:0-574 GCF_059759005.1 Paenarthrobacter sp. GQ52 | reverse complement strand
CTCCACCCATTCGGCCCGGGGTCAGTTCACCGGCGGGTGGCAGGGCGGGGAGGAAGTCCTCGGGTATCTGGATGAGGACGGGATCCCGGCCGATTCGAAGACCGAAACTTATGCTGCGATCCGGGTGGATATCAATACCCGCCGTTGGAATGGTGTGCCGTTCTACCTGCGTGCCGGTAAGCGCCTGGGCCGGCGGGTGACCGAGATCGCGGTGGTGTTCAAGCGGGCACCGAACCTGCTCTTCCGTGACCACAACGATGATGACTTCGGTCAGAACGCCGTGGTGATCCGTGTCCAGCCCGACGAGGGCGCCACGATCCGGTTCGGTTCCAAGGTCCCGGGCACGCAGATGGAAGTCCGTGATGTGACCATGGACTTCGGCTACGGGCACTCCTTTACCGAATCCAGCCCCGAAGCCTACGAACGGCTGATCCTGAACGTGCTCCTGGGCGAACCCCCTTTGTTCCCGCGGCACCAGGAAGTGGAACTGTCCTGGAAGATCCTGGACCCGTTCGAGGAATACTGGGCCGGGCTCGATGAACAACCGCAACCCTACGCACCGGGCAGTTGGGGA
>NZ_JCAXEJ010000047.1:0-580 GCF_059759005.1 Paenarthrobacter sp. GQ52 | reverse complement strand
ACGCCGAAGCCTCGTCGGGAAGAGCCGGGCTTTGGAGTCCATGCTCAGGAGCTCACCACTGGCTGGTGCGGTGTAGAGCCGGCGAAGCCAGACACTGAGCTCTGTATCCGGAGTTCTCGCGTGATCTGGGCCAGCTTGGCCTGGTCCGGAGGCGGGGTTCGCCACGGCCTGTCCCGGAGTTGCGGCCTGCCCCTGGGTTGCGGCTCGCCCCGAACCGAGAAGCCCCCTTCCCCATTCGGCGGGGACTATTCCGTAGCCCTTGAGCCGGGCTGGTTCGCTGTCGCCTTGGAACAGGGTGCGGTCGGTCATGACGAGGTCCAGGTTGATCCCTGAAATCCCGCCAGGTGTACCGGTGACGCGCTCGACCAAGGTATCGGCCATGACCTGACCCCGGGTCGGGACAACACCAGAGCCCGCATCCCCGCTGGAACGGGCCGAATCAGCAGCCTGGCAAAGAGCCGCGTAAACCGCCACCCCTTGGGCCACCGGAAGCAGCGCGGTCAGGTACGTCATGGTGTCCGGAGCAGGGCGCAGGCTCACCATCCGTTCAGCGGCGGCACGGCTGGCACGCCCGACCACG
>NZ_JCAXEJ010000046.1:0-617 GCF_059759005.1 Paenarthrobacter sp. GQ52 | reverse complement strand
CCGTTGATGTCGAGGTTTTCGGGTTCGGCGGGTTGGGTGATGGGTTCGTTGTAGACGGTGAGGTAGTACATCACGTTTTTATCGGATGCAGTTCCGGTGCCTTGCGCGTCAGCGTCGCCGTACATTTCTTCGAGGCCGTGGCGGATGATGTGGCCGATTTCGTAGCCGTAGGCGGGGTCGTAGGTTTTCACGGCGGGGTTGGTGGAGGCCAGGATGGGGGAGTGTCCGTCGGCGTGTTGGAGTCCTTCGCCGGTGAGGGTGGTTCGTCCTGCGGTGGCGCCGATGATGAAGCCGCGGGTCATTTGGTCCGCGGCGGCCCAGAAGGAATCGCCGGTGCGTTGGAAGCCGAACATGGAGTAGAACACGTAGATCGGGACCAGGGGTTCGCCGTGGGTGGCGTAGGCGGTGCCGGCGGCGGTGAACGCTGCGACGGCGCCGGCTTCGTTGATGCCGGGGTGGATCAGTTGGCCTGCGGGTGATTCTTTGTAGGCCAGGACGAGGTCGCGGTCCACGGAGAGGTAGTTCTGGCCTTTGGGGTTGTAGATTTTCGCGGTCGGGAAGAACGCGTCCATGCCGAAGGTCCGGGATTCGTCGGGGACGACGGGCACGAACCGGGC
>NZ_JCAXEJ010000045.1:0-761 GCF_059759005.1 Paenarthrobacter sp. GQ52 | reverse complement strand
GCGGCCGGGATTTCCCAGCCCTTCTTCCGCAGCGCGGTGGCCCACAAACGCCCTGCCCGGTAGGAGGAGCGCACCAACGGGCCGGACATGACGCCGAGGAACCCGATCTCTTCGGCCTCGTGCTGGAGGTCCACGAACTCCTGCGGCTTGACCCACCGGTCCACCGGCAAGTGCCGCTCGGACGGACGCAGGTACTGGGTGATCGTGATCAGGTCACACCCGGCAGCGTGCAGATCCCGCAGCGCTTCGGAAATTTCCTCGCGGGTCTCACCCATGCCCAGAATCAGGTTGGACTTGGTCACCATGCCCAAATCCCGGCCCTGGGTGATGACATCGAGGGACCGCTCGTACCGGAACGCCGGACGGATCCGCTTGAAAATCCTCGGCACGGTCTCGACGTTGTGCGCGAATACCTCGGGCTTTGAATCACAGATCGCCGCGATGTGCTCGGGCTTGCCGGAGAAATCAGGGATCAGCAACTCCACCCCGGTGCCCGGGTTCAGTTCATGGATCTTCCGGACCGTTTCGGCGTACAACCACACACCCTCATCGGCCAGGTCATCACGGGCCACCCCGGTCACGGTCGCGTAGCGCAGCTGCATCGCCTGCACGCTCCGGGCCACCTTGGTGGGTTCGAACATGTCCACCGGGGAGGGTTTGCCGGTGTCGATCTGGCAGAAATCACAGCGCCGGGTGCACTCGGACCCGCCGATCAGGAACGTCGCTTCCTTATCTTCCCAGCACTCAAAAATGTTCGGGCA
>NZ_JCAXEJ010000044.1:0-828 GCF_059759005.1 Paenarthrobacter sp. GQ52 | reverse complement strand
CCCACCCCGGGACGACGGCGCTGCCAGTGCGATAGGTGCGGGCTTTGACCAAGTGCCCGTAGATCTGGTGCCAGTCATTGAGCCCGCCCAACCACGCGGCCGCTTCAGCGGCGGTGGTGATCCTCGTCAGGGCCCGTCCTAGCCGCAGCAACGCCTTGCCCGCCTCAGTCCTGGGTCGGCCGGTCAGGTACGTGCGGACGTTGCGCTGGACATGGACAAGGCACCGCTGGACCGCGGTCTCACTCCAGCATTCGGACAGCGCTGCCGCGATCCGGAGCCACCATCAGTGATCACAACGGTGGGGGCAGGGAACCGGGCGAGCAGGGCAGCCCACGCGGCCTTCTTCTCGGTATCGCACCACTGCCATCCGAGCACGTGATCCCCGGCAACAGCGATCAAACAGCACCACGAGCCCACGTAGATCCCGTCGACCTGGATCTGGTCATAAACCTCACCGGTGACCGGAATCTCCGGGACAATGTTCCAGCACCATTCGGTGCGGCGCCGGAAGGAACGGGCCGTGCCAAACGAGGTCGCGGCTGATTGGTTCGACGTGCCCAGCAGCCAGCCAAGGAACGCGTCCAATTCAGCTTTCCGGCTCACATCGGGACGTTCACCCGAGCGGCTCGCCCCGCACTTCAAACACCGGTACCGCTGCTTACCGGCAGCTGTTTTCCCGTTCCGAACCAGCCCGCGGCCACAAATCAAACACTCCAGAGATATGCAAGCACCCCAGCCACCCTAAGCTTCAAAAGCTTAGCTACCCCGGATTTCCCGTGCGATCACTGGGAAGCAAGCCCCTCCCATACACACGTTTTGTCCTATAAC
>NZ_JCAXEJ010000043.1:0-1070 GCF_059759005.1 Paenarthrobacter sp. GQ52 | reverse complement strand
TTGCCGAAGAAGTGTTCCCGAACGAACCCGCCGGACTCGGCCTTGTAGGTTTGGTAGTCACCATCGGGGGTTTCGTTCATGATCTTCACCAACGCCCCGTCCTTATCGGCTTCCAGGAGGGAGTCCCACTCCCGGCCCCAGACAACCTTGATCACGTTCCAGCCCGCACCGCGGAAGAACGCCTCCAATTCCTGCATGATCTTGCCGTTACCGCGGACCGGTCCGTCCAGGCGCTGGAGGTTGCAGTTGATCACGAAGTTCAGGTTGTCCAGGTTCTCGTTCGCGGCGAGCTGGAGCAGGCCACGGGACTCGGGCTCGTCCATTTCCCCGTCGCCCAGGAACGCCCAGACCTGCTGGTCGGAGGTGTCCTTGATGCCACGGTTCTGCAGGTACCGGTTGGACTGGGCCTGGTAGATCGCGTTCATCGGGCCGATACCCATCGACACGGTCGGGAACTCCCAGAAATCAGGCATCAGACGCGGGTGCGGGTACGAGGACAAGGCATGACCGGCCTTGGACTTTTCCTGACGGAACCCGTCCAGATCCTCTTCCGTGAGACGGCCTTCCATGAACGCCCTCGCGTACATGCCCGGCGAAGCGTGGCCCTGGAAGAACACCTGATCCCCACCCGAGGGGTGGTCCTTGCCGCGGAAGAAGTGATTGAAACCCACCTCATACAACGTCGCAGCACCGGCATACGTGGAGATATGCCCGCCGACACCAATATCCGAACGCTGCGCACGATGAACCATCACCGCGGCGTTCCACCGCATGTACGCACGGTACCGGCGCTCGAACTCCTCGTTCCCCGGGAACGCAGCTTCCTGGTCCACCGGGATCGTGTTCACATAATCAGTGGTCGTCACCATCGGCACACCCACCGACCTCGCGCCAGCACGCTGCAACAACGAACGCATAATGTACTGGGCACGCTCGGTACCCTGCTCCGCGATCAACGCATCAAGGGACTCAATCCACTCCGCGGTCTCTTCCGGATCACGATCAGGCAGCTGGGCAGTCAACCCGCTGAGGATGTGTGAGGTCTCTTCTCCTGCAGCCACGTCCAACCT
>NZ_JCAXEJ010000042.1:0-1212 GCF_059759005.1 Paenarthrobacter sp. GQ52 | reverse complement strand
GCCATGTAGCGTTTGATGCAGCGGCGGATTTCTTTGTCTGTACGTCCCTCGGCCCGTCGTTTCTCCACGTATTGGCGTGTTTCTGAATCATGGGTCATCCGGCTTACAGCGGCCATGTGCAGTGCGCTGTTCAGGGATCTGTCTCCGCCCCGGTTCAGTCGGTGCCTGACGGTGTTTCCGGAGGACGCAGGGATGGGGTTTACCCCGGCGAGTGAGGCGAATGCCGCCTCGTTCCGGACTCTTCCTTCGTGTGACCAGGCGGTGAGGCATTTCGCTGCGCTGATCGCTGCGAACCCTGTCTCCTCCAGCAAGGGTGCGGCCTCACTGGCTTTGACCAACTCATCGAGTTGGTTCTCGTTTATGGTGAGCTGCTCATCGAGGGTCAGGACGTGTTTGGCCAGCCGCACGGCCTCGTTGCGGGCGATGGACAGCGAGAGTTCTTCCTCTCGGGACCGCCATTTTGAGACCTCGGTGATCTGGGCGCCGGTGAGCTTCTTGCGGGCGTCGATGCCCAGGTCGTTGCTTCGCACCAGGGCGTTGAGTGCATTGATCGAACGGGTGCGGTCCTTGCTCATGGATCCCCGCGCTGTCACCAGGATCCTCACGCCTTGGCGGACCCCGTCATGCAGGCGGGGGCGGCGAAGCTTGTCTACCGGCAGTGGCAGGGTGGAACTGGCGATCTGGTGGGCGTCCAGGGCGTCGGTCTTGCCCACCCCACGGCGCTTCCTGGCATCCATGCGCGGTGCTTCGGCTACAGGGAAGCCGTGGGTGGCCACGGTGCCGGCAAGGATCGCCCCGTAGGACGCGGCACCTTCGATCACCCAGAGGGTATCGGCATTACCGCCGGTGCGGCGGGCGACCCAGTCGATCGCCCGGTTGATCCCGGCCCCGGTAGCGGGGAAATCCCGGGATTCGAGCAGAGCGCCGGTATTTGCGGCGAGGATCGCGTAGACGTGGTTACGGGCGTGTGTGTCGACACCGACGACAAATGGATGGGTATGCGCGACGATAGACATGGCGGTCATTGGTACCTTTCCTCTTCACGGACGTGGTCATGGCCGTCGCCGGCCGGTACCAGTCCGGGTAGAGGTCACCAAGGAACAGCACTGTGACGGGTCACGCCCCCGAAAGGGGGTGGACAATCTTCTGATCAAGCTACCGAGGTGGGCCGGACAGGTGCCGGCCGGACCACCCCCATGGACTGACAGGTCT
>NZ_JCAXEJ010000041.1:0-1251 GCF_059759005.1 Paenarthrobacter sp. GQ52 | reverse complement strand
TGCGGTCGTCAAGTTTTTGAGACAGGTTTCGTTGTCGTTGTTGGTTAGGCGGCCAGGGGTTTCCGGGTGCTGGTTTTGTAGGCGGTGTGGGCGGTTAGTGGTGCTGTGCCGCCGGCTCGTTTGTTGGGTCGGCGGCGGTTGTACCAGCCTTCGATGTATTCCATCACTCCGGTTCGGGCAGCGAGCCGGGAACCGTAGCGTTGGTGGTGGTAGAACTCGGTTTTCAGGTGCGAGAAGAAGTTCTCCGCGACCGCGTTATCCCAGCACACCCCGATCTTGCCCATGGACTGGGTAACCCCGTTGCTGCCGCACCAGTTCTGGAATTCGTCGGAGGTGTACTGGGTTCCCCGGTCGGAGTGGAAAATGACCGAGGATCCGCTGAGGTGTCCGTGGTTCCGGGCCATCTGCAGTGCGGCGGTGCACAGGCTCGCGCGCATGTGGGCAGCCATGGCCCAGCCGATGACCATGCCGGAAAACAGGTCGATGACGGTGGCTAGGTAGAGCCAGCCCTCACCGGTGCGCAGGTACGTGATGTCACCTACCAGACGGGTCCCGGGCACTGATGAGGTGAAGTCCCGTTTGCCCTCTGAGTCGAGCATGTGGTTCTCAATATGTGCTGTCCTGGCCTGCGGGTCCTGAACAGTGGTGGTTTTCCAGGCTTGGGTGCGCACCGCCCGCAACCCGTTCGCCCGCATGATCGAACCGACGGTCGGGGCCGAGACCTTCACGCCCTTCTCATTGAGAATCAGAGTCAGCTGGTCCCGCCCGGCACGGCCTTCCTCATCTGTGTACAAGCTGGTGACAGCGGTGACCAGTTCCTGATGCCGGACCGCCCGCGGTGATGGCGCCGAGGGTTTGCGCCACCGGTAATACGAGGCTCGGGATACCTTTAGAGCCCGACATAGCCACACAACGGAATGGTTGGCCTTCTCCGCTTCGATGAACTCGTAGAAGTCCTCTACTTTTGCTTCGCGGCAAAGAAGGCGCTGACTTTTCCCAGGAACTCGACCTCGGCCTTCAACCGCTCATTCTCGGCCAAAGCCTTCCGGTGTTCCTCCCACGCCACGGGCCCACGATCGGGCACCGGGACCGGGACAGGCCCGTCCGAGGAACGCGCACGAGCCCGAGCGAGCCAGTTCCCCAACGTGCTTTCCTTCACCCCGATCTCCTCAGCTACCTGTTTCACCGACCGATCAGTGGACAAAACCAGCTGCACTGCTTCCTCGCGGAACGCAGCATCATATTTTCTTC
>NZ_JCAXEJ010000040.1:0-1257 GCF_059759005.1 Paenarthrobacter sp. GQ52 | reverse complement strand
TGGTTGGGCCCCCGTTAGCAGTCCAGCGTCTATGCGATAGCTGATTGGTTTTCTTGCGTCCAGGTTTCCCAGTAGCGTTTCGGCGTCATGCCGTTCAGGGATCCGTGGGGCCGTACATGATTGTAGATAGCTTTCCATTCCTCGGCCAAATACTTCGCTTCGGCCATGGTGTCCATGATTTCGCCGGAGAGTTGTTCCCTTCTGAATTGGGCGTTGAAGGATTCGATGAAGCCGTTCTGCCAGGGTGAGCCGGGGTCGATGAATGCGGTGTCGACGCTGGCGGTGTTGCACCAGCCGATCAGTGCGGCGGCGGTGAATTCCGGGCCGTTGTCACACCTGATGTAGGTCGGTGCGGTGCCGGTTTCGGCGATGATGTTCTCCAGCACCGCGACGACGTCAGTGGCTTTGAAGGACCGGCGCGGGACGATCGCCAGCGCCGTGCGGGTGTATTCGTCGATGACGTTGAAGAACCGGATGTGCCGGCCGCAAGAAGTCACGTCGGACTGGAAATCGAAACTGACCACATGCATCGGATATTCCGCGGTCAGGCGCTTCTGCTCCCCGGCGCCGGGCCCGGTGCGGCGCTTCTTCCGCGCCCTGGCTTTACAAACCAAGCCTTCGTCGCGCCAGAGCCGGCGCACCCGTTTCCTGTTCAGCGCCACGCCCTCCCAGGCAGGCTGGCCCAGCAGGTGCCAGCGGGCCTTCCGCCAACCCCACGCCGGGTGCTGGCTGGCAACGGCGCGCAGGTCCACGCGGAGCTGGGCTTCCTCGAAACCCATGTCGGGTTTCTTCTTCCGGAACGCGGACCGGTTCTGACCCAGAAGCGCGCAGGCGAAGCGTTCGGATGCCCCGAACTTCTCCACCGCCATGCGCACGGCACGGCGGCGGGGTTCGGGGCTCAGAATTTTCCCTTCGCCACCTCGTTGAGGATGTCGATGGCCAGTTCCTTCTCCGCCAGAAGCCGCTTGAGCCGGGCGTTCTCCTTCTCCAGCTCCCTGGTCCGTTTGGACGCTTCGGCGTTCTTCTCGGATCCGTACTGGTTCAACCACCGGTACCAGGTCGCTTCGGTGATCTGGAGCTCCTTGATGACCTCGACCATCGGGCGCCCGTCATTGAGCATTTTCTGGCCCTGCCGGACCTTGGCGATGACCTGCTCGGGGGTGTGTCTGCGTGCCATGATTCGTGAATTTCCTCCTGTGTCCATTCTCGGACACGAAACTCACACAAGCACCGGACTCCTACGCGGGGACCCAACCA